>SLJX01000157.1 GCA_007134885.1 Halanaerobiaceae bacterium | reverse complement strand
CTTCCCTGCAGGTATTCCTGCAGCTGCTCCACAGCCTTCTTACAGTTAGAGAACTTCTCAGTTTCCGGGATAAACCTGTAAATCTTATTCTTTTCCTGCTGTAATTCCTCCTTTACCTGCAAATAAGACTCTATGCTCACCAGCAGAAATTCTCCAACCGATAGTTCTCTTTGAAAATAGAGAACCGCACTGCCAATTAAGGGGAATTCTTCTTTAAAAACAAATATTTTTTGAGAGGAATTCATTACTCTGATTCTCCCTTACCAGAATCTTCTTTTTCTTTACCGGCCTGACTTTTTTCCTGCTCCTCATCTCCAACGGTGTATTCAGTTTCAATAGTTCGGGCCCTGGAACCAGAACGGCTGGAATCATTTTCTTGAGAATTACCGGTACTTTTGGAGTGAAAACTAAATCCGCTGCCGGAAAATTCTCCAGTGGTGATATATCGGCCGAAAATCTTCTGGGCCAGCCTGGCAAGGGCTGGACGGGTCAGAGGCAGGATAAATAAAAACCCGGCAGCATCTGTTATAAGTCCCGGTGTCAGCAGCATTGCTGCTCCTATCAGCACCAGCAAGCCCTCCACAATATTCTGGGCTGGAATATCTCCCTGCTGCATGCTCCGCTTGATGCTGTCCAGAACCAGCAGCCCCTGCATCTTGGCAATGGTTATGCCCAGCACCCCGGTTCCTCCCACCAGAATAATTGTAGGTATTATACCAAAACTCTGGCCAACCCTGATTAAAATCATCAGTTCAATCAGGGGCACCACTGCAAAAATTATCAGCATTTTATAAAACATTAAGCTCACCTCAGCCGGTTATCCCGGCAAAAAATTCCACCAGATCCTCATACATCTCAAGATCAAGGCGGTGGTCAACATCGTAATATTCTTTAATTTCTACCAGGGATAAATATTCCTGATAGAGTTCTTTCACCGTATCGGCAAGACCGGGACGACAGACATCAAACTCTGCCAGAATCTCCTGATTATCTGCCTGAAAGTAACGGAGATCATTGCTCAGACAAAACTCATCCTCAGCTCCGCTAAATAACAGGAGCGGCACTCTGCTTAAATTCTCCCGGGTTTCAGCCAGCTCCTCCACAGAGAGATCGGCCAATCCCAGGGGAAAACTCAGCTCCCTGTCTCTAAAGCTGTCTGTCGGGACCAGCGGCCAGCCCCCCGGCGCTCCCAGAGCAGCAGCCTGAGGGAGTTCACCGGATTCAGCCTGAAGAGCAAGCCAGCGAGAACCATAGAGGGCCGAAGGACCAAAGCCGAAAAGGTACAGTTTATCAGGTACTGGATAATCTCTCTCAGCAAGCCTGTCTTTAAGATCCCGGTAAATAAGATCCAGTTCCTGCCAGTGAGCGGCTTCTCTCTCGATAAGGCCGCCTTTTTCAGCCAGCTGATTGATATCAAAGGTAATCACCAGCAAAACTGCTGCAATGTCATCAGCCAGGCTGCTGAGAGCCCGAGCATTCTGCCAGGCCTCCTCCGCCGCTGAGTTCTCCTCATGACCACCGATAAAGGGCTGCAGCAGAAAAGCTTCTGCTTCACCAGGGGACTCCTCAGCTGTTTCCGGCAGATAGTAATAATAATTTTCAGCCTGATAACCGGTTGGTAAAGAAACCTTTTCAATCTCTGGATCAAAACTGAAAAACTGGTAGATAAAGATACCGGCCCCGAGAAAAACCACAAGAAGAATCAGCAGAATAGTTTTTTTATGCTTTTCCAGTTCTTTGCTGAAAAAAGATTTCATCTTCTTCAGTCGCCACTTTCCTGAGAGATGGTCAGAAGCAGCTGCCTGTTTTCCACAATCTCTCCCTCAGCTACCAGAATGTTTTTAATCACTCCTGCCACCGGGGCAGAAACATCGGTTTCCATTTTCATGGCCTCCAACAGCAGCAGAGTCTGGCCTTCTGATACCCTGTCTCCCCTCTCGACCGAAATGGTGCCAACAGTTCCAGGAAGGCTGGCTCCTACCTCACCCGGTTTTTTTGGATCAGCAGTTTTCAATTCTTCCACCCGGGAGGTTCTATCAGTATCACTGCTTTTATCAGCAATGACAACTTCACGGCGCTGGCCGTTCACCTCAAAGGTCAAACTACGGGTGCCCTGCTGGCCAGGACGGCTGCCAATATATTTAACAATAATATTCCTGCCCTCCTGAACCTCAATTTCAGTGGTTTCTCCCTCTCTCAGGCCGTAAAAGAAAACATCGCTGCCCAGGGAGCTTAAATCGCCATACTGTTCAATTTTCTGGAGATAATTCTGATAAACTTTAGGGTAGATTGCTGAGCTAATAAGCTTCTCCTGCCTGGGTTCCCGCTCAAGTTTTTCTTTAAGTTCGGTCCGACGGGCGGAAAAGTCCTCAGAAGGCAGCATTTCTCCCGGCCGTCCCTGAATCGGCTTTTCTCCCTTCAGCACAACTTCCTGAAGGTCCTCAGGGAAACCACCCTCAGGCTGACCCATCAAGCCTTTAAAATAGGAAACTACTGAATCGGGAAAGGAAAGACGTTCTCCCTTTTCCACTATATCTTCGGAATTCAGGTCATTCTGCACCATAAAGATGGCCAGATCTCCCACAACCTTGGAGGTAGGGGTAACCTTAACTATATCCCCCAGCAGAAAATTGACCTCTCGATATTTTTCTTTGACCTCCTTAAAGCGATGCCCCAGACCAACACTCTCAACCTGAGGCTTCAGGTTGGAATACTGACCACCAGGAATCTCATAGCGATAAATTTCGGCTGCTCCAGACTTCAAATCCGACTCAAATTCCTGATAAACTGGCCGAACTGCCTGCCAGTAGTCAGAAATCTGCTGCAGCTTGGCAAGATTAAGATCAGGATGCCGGCTGGTATTATCCAGGGCGGCCAGGATGGAATTTAAAGCCGGCTGAGAAGTCAGCCCTGCCATACTGTTAAAAGCGGCATCGACAATATCAACGCCTGCTTCACTGGCCTGGAGCATAGCCGCCAGTCCATTGCCGCTGGTATCATGGGTATGAAGATGAATTGGCAGATTCACTTCGGATTTCAGCGCTGAGACCAGTTCCCGGGCAGCATAGGGTTTGAGGAGTCCGGCCATATCCTTAATACAGAGGATATCGGCTCCCATCTCCTGGAGCTGATTGGCTTTGGTCAAATAATAATTTAAATCATATTTGGTCCTTTCAGGGTCAAGGATATCGCCGGTATAACAGATGCAGCATTCGGCAATTGCTCCCTGTTTTTTCACCTCATCCAGGGCCACCTCAATTCCCGGCCACCAGTTGAGAGCATCAAATATCCGGAAAAGATCAATCCCGGAGTCAGCAGCCTCCCGAACAAATTCCCGGATAACATTATCGGGATAATTGCTGTAACCAACGGCGTTGGAGCCCCGCAGCAGCATCTGAAAGAGAATATTGGGAATTTCCTCCCGCAGCTGTCTTAGCCTCTCCCAGGGGGACTCCTGCAGATATCTATAGGCCACATCAAAGGTAGCTCCTCCCCACATCTCCAGGGAAAATAATCCCCCGGCCAGCTTGGCGGTGGCCTCTGCAATTCTTGTCATATCAATGGTCCGCATCCGGGTAGCCACCAGAGATTGATGGGCATCGCGAAAGGTGGTATCGGTGAGCAGCAGGGGCTGATGTTCTCTAATCCAGTCACAGAAAGCCTCGACCCCCAGTTCCTGAAAGAGATCCCTGCTGCCTTCAGGATGACCATCTTCGGTTTCAGGTACCCGGGGCAGGTCAAAATCGGGCTTGTTGCCGCGGGTTTTGTTGACGATAATATCACCGAGATAATTCAATATCCCGGCTTCCAGATCAAATTCCCCCACATCCAGCATCAGCGAAGGATTTTTCCTTAAGAAACCAGTAGTTGCCTGGCCTGCAAGAAACTCAGGATGATTCAAAACATTGATCAGAAAATCCCGGTTGGTGGCAACTCCCCTGATTTTCATCTCCTCCAGGGAACGGACCGCCTTGCTGGCGGCATCCTGAAAGGTCCGGGACCAGGAGATGACCTTAACAATCAGGCTGTCAAAATAGGGGGTGATTTCTGCTCCGGTAAAACCATTGCTGCCGTCCAGCCTGATTCCATTGCCAGATCCGGTTCGGTAGAGATCTATCCTGCCGGCATCAGGACGGAAATTTTCCCTGGGGTCTTCAGTGGTTACCCGGGATTGAATGGAAAAGCCATTCTGGTTGATACTTTCCTGATCCGGAATAGCTATTTCAGATGAAGCCAGCTCATAACCGGCAGCAATTTTAATCTGGGCCTGAACAATATCCACCCCGGTTACCATTTCTGTCACCGTATGTTCGACCTGCAGGCGGGGATTGACTTCAATAAAATAATAATTTTCCTCTTCATCGATAAGAAACTCTACCGTGCCGGCGCTTTGATAGCCCCCGCCTCTGAGAAGTTTCAGGGCATCTCGATGGAGTTTTTCTCTGACATTCCGGGATACCGCAAAGGCCGGGGTGTATTCAATCAGCTTTTGATGGCGGCGCTGAATCGAACAGTCCCTTTCGTAGAGATGGACAAAGTTATCGTAGCTGTCAGCCAGAATCTGAACTTCAACATGACGGGGCTCAGCCAGATATTTCTCCAGAAAGAGATCTCCCTGGGAGAAGGCCCTGTCAGCTTCTTCCCGGGCTTCGGAAAGAGCCTTATCCAGCTCCTTCTCATTCTCCACCACCCGCATGCCCCGGCCCCCACCACCTGCTGAAGCCTTAATAATAACGGGATAACCCTGGCGGTCAACAAATTCCCGGATCTCTCCAGGATTGGCAACCGAGCCCTTAGATCCCGGGATAACCGGAATTTCCAGATCCCGGGCCAGATCCTTACAGTGGATCTTATCCCCGTACCGGGCAAGCATATCGGGGTCAGGTCCAATAAAGGTCAGGCCGGCCTCCTTGCACTGACGGGCAAATTCGGCATTTTCCGAAAGAAAACCATAACCGGGATGGATGGCATCAACGCCCTTTTTCAGGGCCAATTCGATAATCTCATCTTTGGCCAGATAGGATTTCAGGGGCGTCTTTCCCCGGCCGATTTCATAGGCTTCATCGGCTTTGGTGCGAAATAAAGCCGTCTTATCAGCATCATGATAAATTGCCACCGATCTGATTCCCAGTTCCCGGCAGGCCCGAATAACCCTAATGGCCACCTCTCCCCGATTGGCGACCAGAATCCTTTTAAATTCCTTAATTTCTCTGCTTTTAACCATAAAACTCTCTACTCCCTTCTGGTAAATTAGTACGATAGATATAGAACTAAGATGAAATTCAATAGCTTTTGTCAAACAGCTAAAATAAAACAACAATAGAAATCATACAGAATAAGTACAGAAGATAAACCAAGAAAAAACAACAATCAGGACACTTTAATCAGCTTCAATTTAGTTAATAATACCGGAGTTCCTTTTTTAAAAATTTGCGGTAAAGCAAAGCCCCAAAAACAAAACCCCCGATATGGGCCCACCAGGCAATACCACCAAAGGAATTTCCAAAGGCCAGAGCCATTGTTCCATAATAAACCTGAGTTAGAAACCAGATCCCGATAAATATCAGGGCTGGCAGGGTAATGAGGTAGGGGAAGATAAAGATGGGAATGACAGTAAGTACCTTGGCCAGAGGAAAGAGAAAAACATAGGCTGCCATCACCCCGGCCACAGCACCGGAAGCTCCAATGGTAGGCACCGGAGAAAGCCTGTTAAAGGCCAGATGGATCAAGCCTGCTGCCAGACCACTTAACAGGTAAAAAACAAGGAATTTAAGCTTTCCCATCCGGTCCTCAACATTATCCCCGAAAAGAGCCAGCATCCACATATTTCCCAGGAGATGACCCAGACCCCCATGCAAAAACATGGAGGAAATAGGAGTAAATAAATTATCCAGAGGTTGAGAGACAAAATCCTGAGGAATCAGTCCGAACTGATAGATGAATTCATATAGCTCAGGCCGGCCCATCCGGGCCTGATTTATATAAATAATAACATTAATTGCTATTATAAGACCTGTCATCAGAGGTTTTGTTCTGCGGGGAATATTGTCTCTTAAAGGTAGCATATCTTTTAACCTTTCCTGTTGCCGATATTTTTACTCCATTATCCCAACTGCTCTTGATCTATATAATTTTTAATCTCGTTGTGTTAAATAATATCACAAAATAATGAGACAGCCAAACTAATGTGACAATTTTACTGGAAAAATCACAGAAATTAAGGTATGCTAAAAATAGAAGGTATGCTAAAAACAGGGAGGTGAGCCAGATGACAGATTTAGAGCAGGCCCGCCAGAATCTGGACCGGGCTTTAACTGATCTTCTGGAGGTAGCAAAATTAAAACCCGGTGAGATTCTAGTCATCGGCTGCAGCACCAGTGAAATCCAGGGTAAAAAAATTGGCAAGGCGTCCAGCAGCGAAATTGCCCGGGCTCTGTATCCGGTAATCAGTGAAAAACTTCAGCAGCAAAAAATTTATCCAGCTTTCCAGGGCTGCGAGCATATCAACCGAGCCCTAACCATTCCTGAAGAATGCCGGCAGCGCTATAATTTGAGCCCGGTTACGGTTATACCCCATCCCGGGGCAGGGGGAGCAATGGCTGGCACCGCCTATAAAAATATGAAAAACCCCTCGGTTGTTGAAAGCATTAAAGCCCAGGCCGGTATCGATATCGGTGACACCTTTATTGGAATGCATCTCCAGCCTGTTGCTGTACCGGTCAGATCAGAGATCAAAAAAATTGGTGATGCTCATCTAACCATGGCCCGAACAAGGCCTAAATTGATTGGAGGCCGGAGAGCCCGCTATCCCAACTAAATTATGCCAGTATGCCAGGCTTTTTCTCTGACATTGGTTATCACAGAATAAAGTTTGAGAAATAAAAACAGGAAATTTGCCCGGGGTTTAATTTCATCAAAATAGATAAACAAAACAGACAGCGGCAGATTGACCTGACAGCATCAGCCGCTGTCTGTTTACTTCCTTGTCATTCTATTTTACCGGTTTTGCTTTTTAAAAAGTCTTCCGGCAAAATTATTCTATATTTATTCTATTATGGTGATTCTGTCCTCAGCCAGTTCTTCGCCAAACTCTTCTACCTCTTCAACATAGTCCAGCAGAATTTCCAGTTCGGTGCGGTCGGTGGTGTAGGAATCAATTACATCGACCCCTTCACTGTAGAACTGGTAGACATAGCTGTTAAAACCAACAGTGTATTCGTCCTCGGGGTCAATTCTCTCGCCAGCAACATAGATACGGGTTTCAACAGGATCGCCATCCTCCATAACAACTTCATATGTCATACCGGAAACCTGGGTTGCCGGACCACCATACCATTGATTCTGATTGTGGAACATCTTCTCCAGATTTTCACCGGTAACGGTGGCAACAGTCACATTGTTATCATAGGCAAAACTGCCGTAGAGGGCAAATTCCAGAGCTTCCTGATAGACAGGTCCGGAATCGAGATCTACCCCGGAATTTAACTGGTCAGTAGGATAGGTGCCAAAATCTATGTCAAGAACATGTCTGACAGCATCAGCTTTCAGGTTGCCGGCCGAGACTGAGCCTCTATCCATGCCTTCGGTGGAAAGCCCAACTTCGGTGCGGCCAATTTCGGTGCCTTCACCGCCAGGTACCGAGGTAGTGGAAATCCGATCCTCATCATTATACCGAGCCAGTTCTTCTTCAGAGATTCTTTCAACAAAATCAATAATGGTGTCATTGTGACGGCGGTAGGTGTTATAACCCTCATCTCGAGCGGTATATTCATAGGTGTCAGCTACATAGCTGCTCAATACCATCTCATAAACTTCATCCTCATCCAGAGGTGTGCCATCGGGATAATAGAGATTGATATGATCAACCAGTCCTATCTCATTAACCGCCACTTCATAATGCAGACCTCCCACATAGAGGTCAACCGTGCTGCGTCTTTCATAGGAAAACTGCAGCAGAGAGCGGATATCATCGGCATTCATCTGATAGATTACAAGTTCATTACCGAAGGGCTCCAGCTCAAATACTGATCCCACAGTGATTTCGGGCTCCAGCTGGCTGACCCGGATACCACCGGCATTCTGCACGGCAAAATCTGCATCCAGCTCTGTCAGAGCGGCATCGGTCATCAGGCTTCCGAGAGCCATGTCTCCGGAAAGGCTTTCATCCAGATGAGCCAGTTCCCGGGAGAAGATTTCATCAACCTGTCCTTCATAATAATCTATCTCAGCGGTAACCTCGGGATCAGCTTCGGCAATGTCATCAATGGCAATCAGTTCTCCTCGGCGGGAGAGAACCTGGCCGTCGGAACCGAGTTCAACCACAATTTTACCAAGATAATTGGTATCGGCACCAGCCTGGGCAACCAGCACATCGTTAACCAGAGGAGGATTCTCTACCACAGAATGGGAATGACCGCCAATTATGAGGTCCAGCGAGCCCATCGCTTCAGCCAGATCCCTATCCCAGCTGTGACCCATGTGGGTCAGACCGACAAAAATGCTGGCCTCGTCCCGGAGAAACTCATACTCCAGAGCTGTATCCACCGGATCAAAAAACTCTATCCCGTCAAGGTTACCAGGATGGGTGGAGGGAATGCCGGCTTCAGTTACCTGAACCAGCCCCAGAAAGGCTACCGGAAAACCTTTGTCTGTTTCCAGAATGGCATAAGGCTCGGGCTGTTCCAGATAGGGAGCATCTTCAGCATCAAAATTTGCCAGTACCATAGGAAATTCCGCCTGTTCCATCCTGTCCTGAAGAATATCCTGACCATAATCAAATTCGTGATTACCAATTACCATGGCATTATAACCGGCCAGGTTCATGAGTCCGACCATTGGCTTGCCTCTAAGGTTCTCATCATCAATGACATATTCATCAACTACCGGATTTCCGCTGAAAGCATCTCCGCCGCTGACCAAAAATACAGTGTCATATTCTTCTTCTGCCTGCTGGCGGTACCAGGCAATCCTGTCGAAGTTTTCAATTACCCCGTGCTCATCATTGGTGTGAAGGAAAACAACTTCTTCCTCAACTTCAGCAGCTCCGAGGCTTACAGAAGTAATGAATAAAGCGGCAATCAGAAAAAGACCAGCAAGTTTTACTTTTCTATTTAACAATTTCTCATCCCCCTTTAATTATATTGTTTTATTTGAGTTTTTTCCAGGTCTGTTATTAAAAACAAAAACCAGGTTTATATAAATTTTGAGGTTTGCTTATGTTTTTCAGATTGTTTTTTCTCCTGTTCTTTTAAATGTACTTTTATCTTTATGAATTGATTTTTCCAGATTGATTTTTCAGTTCATAAAAATTTTTTAGTACTCTTTTAGTTCTCTCTTAGTTCTCTTAATAATTTAGTGCTCTTAATAATTAATTCCCTTAATAGTAAGTTCCCTTAATAAATCATAAATAAATCATAAAAACTTTAATACTGAAACTAATCTGCCTCCTCAACCCAGAAAGCAGATTCCGGCTGTAAACTGCCCTTCAATAACTGTTGATTTCCATACTTGTCTCTAACTATCTTGTCTCCTTTAACCACCTCCCTGTAGACCTTCTTAGAATAACGCCGCAGGGCATTTTCCAGTTTAGCCCCCTGAAAAACTTCAATTTCAGTGTCATTTATAAAAACTTTCATAGACTTCCTCCCCGGTTAAAATGTTTGAAAAGCAGGTGATATTTCCGACAGTTTAATTTTTGCTGAAGTTTTAATTAGAGTTCAATGTTAGCTAATCTTAGCTTTAGGTAATTTTAGCTTAGGCTATTTTTGCTGCAGCTTTATATGCTGCATATAAATAATTCAAGATTGATGCTCTTTTCCCTGCTGAAATTGCTGGCAATTTTTTCGCTGAACATTTAAAACCTGAAAAAACCGAGAAGATTAGTTAACAATTATCAGTTTTTATGATATTATATGTTATGATAATATGCAGGAAATAGAGTCAAATGTAAATAGAGCCAAAAGAATACAGAAAAAACTGGGAGGTAACTTTTATGAAAATGATGTACGGTATGCTGATGGCTTTAACTCCGGCGGCTATATATGCAGTTTATGCCTATCGTCTGCAGGCTTTATTACTTATCATAACCGGAGTGACCTCTGCTGTTGTAGCTGAAGCCCTCTATCAAAAGATTACCGGTCAAAAAATTACAGTTAAAGACGGCAGTGCTGCTATTACAGGTCTGCTGCTGTCCCTGGCTGTTTCAATTTCCACACCCCTTTATGCTCTGGGAATTTCAGCAGCCTTCGGTATAATTGTCGGCAAGCAGCTCTTTGGCGGATTGGGTAAAAACCTCTTTAACCCCGCTATCTTTGGCCGACTTTTCTATCTCTTTATCTTCCCGGATTCTATTCTGCCCTGGCGCAGCCCTGTTGATATGGCAACCGCCGCAACCCCTCTGGAGATTTTTCGGGAAACAGGAGAAACAACTGCGATTCTGGATCTCTTCCTGGGAAGAATTCCTGGAACAATCGGGGAAATATCCGCCCTGTTTCTGCTGCTGGGAGCCGCCTATCTTATCTATAAAAAATATGCCCGCTGGAGAATCCCTGCCAGCATTCTGGCAACTGTGCTGGTTCTTTCGCTGATCTCCGGTCAGAATCCCCTGTTTCATTTCTTTGCCGGCAGCCTGATTTTAGGTTCTTTCTTCATGGCCACCGATCCGATGACCTCACCCAGGTATCCCCGAGGTCAGATTATTTTTGGAATCGGTATCGGGCTGATTATCATGGCCATGCGCTGGTGGGGCTGGCAAACACCTGGAGTTTATGAATTTACCGAAGGAACCACCTTTGCCATCATAGCAATGAATTTAACTGTACCCAAATTAAACAGTATGTTTAAGCCGAGCCGCTCTTAAATTATTTTTTAAGTTTTTTCAAGTCCAGCCGCTCCACTCTTAAATTATCCTTAAAAATCCAGAAAAGTAACACCTTGCAATTTGCTGGACTGAATTTGTAAATGTAAGGATAGCAACAAATTTATATAAGAATTCTTGTATAAGATTAATATGAAATAAGACATATAAAGACATATAAAAGACTAATTAAACAAAAATCCCCTGAGAGCAGCAGATTATTCCATCTGTTTGCTTTAAGGGGATTAATTCTTGAAATCAAATCAAAAAAATCAGATCAATAAAAAATGGGGTGGATGAAGGGTTTCGAACCCTCGGCCTCAGGATCCACAATCCTGCGCTCTAACCAACTGAGCTACATCCACCACATAAGACATCTTGCAGGAAATTCTCGAGTTTGAAAGCTGCAAGCTATTTTCTTAATATATTTCATTTTTTTGTTTCTTTGCGTATTTGATTATAACCTGCAAAGCTTTATTTGTCAAGTGTTAGCAGCAAATTTTTCTTCTGAATAACTGCGGTATTGTATGCCAGCATAAAGATATATTTCCAGACAGTTTAGCCTTAATATATTTTAGCTAAA
Organism: Halanaerobiaceae bacterium; assembly: GCA_007134885.1. GTDB lineage: Bacteria > Bacillota > Halanaerobiia > Halanaerobiales > Halarsenatibacteraceae > T1SED10-84. The sequence continues at coordinate 11,982 of SLJX01000157.1, read as the reverse complement.
TCTTTTATTTTCAATAACTTAATCTTATATATCTAATAGTTAATCCTTTATCTCCAATAGCTTAAATTTGGCTTTGAATATATATTTCCTTATATATTTCCTATAGATTAAATTTGTATTTCCAGCAGGGCTATCTCTCAATTTCCAGCCGGTAAATTTTATCATCTCCAGGTAGAGGGCTGCCCCGGCCGTCACGATTACTGGTCAGAAGATAGAGGTTGCCATCAGGTCCTAAATTTATGTCCCGAAGACGACCATATCTGCCGGAATAATAATCCTGGGCAAACCAGCGCTCTATCTCAACTGCCTGATACTGGAACCTTCCTTCTGCTGCAAAGGAAATCCTCAGCAGAGCTCTGCTTCTCAGGGTGGCAACATAAAGTACATCATCCAGAAAAACTGCTCCCGAAGGCGGTACAGCAGCATCAGGCCACATTATCAGGGGATCATGATATTCACCATCCCCAAAATAACCAATTCTATTCGGCCAGCCATAATTCCCTCCTGGTTCAATCAGCTTGATCATATCCTTGGCCTGCAGGCCGCTTTCTCCCGAGGGACCGTGATCACTGATAAATAAATCATCTTCAGAATTCCAGGCCAGACCCTGAGGATTGCGGTGGCCCAGACTGTAGATCGGTGAGTCCTGATAGGGGTTTTCTGCAGGCACCGACCCATCATGGTTAATCCGCAAGATTTTACCAGCCAGATTATCAAGTTCCTGAGCCAGCTCGGGCTGACCGACATCTCCAGTGGTGATGTAGAGCCTGTTATCCGGACCAAATCTGATTCGCCCGCCATTGTGAATCCGGGCTGCCGGTATGTTATCCAGAATAACCTCTTCGCTGTCAGCGTAATTGCCCCGATCGGTCAAACGAGAAACCCGGTTATAATAATTGCCATCCTCATGCTGATAGGTATACATGGTATAAATATAGGGCTTTGCCGGAAATTCAGGATGATGAGCCAGTCCCATGAGGCCGCCTTCGCCAATATGGGCCACATCCAGCTCGGCATAGTTTGCTTCAGCCAGGCTGTCATTGTCAATTAACCTGATACGGCCCGGCCGCTCGGTAACCAGAGCCCGATTACTCTCAGGTAGGAAAATTAACTGCCAGGGTATCTCAAGTTCTTCCACCCAGCTTTCAACCTTTACCCCGGCAGGATTGTAGATAAAAACGTCATCCACATCCTGGGGAGTTTCCCCCACCTCAATTGCCAGCCCCTGACCGGTAAAACTCAGCACTAGAGAAAATACCAGCAGCAGGAAAATACTTTGTCTGACAGAAGAATTCTTACTCTTGCTTAACTTCATTAAATTTAACCTCCTATCAATTTAGGTATTTATTCAGGAAAATATTCAGGAGAAACAATTATATCGCTATGCTTATCTTGAAAATATGCTCTGATATTTTCATGTATTGTTGTGCCCCAGAGGGGCATGGCGGTTTACCTTTAATTATATCACAGGTGACAGCTGCTAATTGTATAATCCCACACAATACTGGGGTTCTCTTCTAGCATCAGGTATATTCTCAATATGTTAAGTTTCCTGTAATAACTGCATATTAACCTCATTTCAGTTTAATTTTAATTTTTATTTATTCCAAATCTTTATCCCCCCTGGCGATTTTTTTATCAAAATCACCTTATTCATATCCCTTTTTCACTATTTCCCTAATATCTTTACTTTCATTCATAATATATTACTCCTTATTTTTTTAAATACATTTTTTTATGAAATACATTTTAAATATCAGATTAAATATCAGAAAAACAAGAAAAAAGCCTCCATCCTGGGGAAGGAAAGAGGCCCGACATAATTGTTATTTCGGTAAGGTAAGATGGTGCGCCCGGCAGGATTCGAACCTGCGACCTACGGATTAGAAGTCCGTTGCTCTATCCGGGCTGAGCTACAGGCGCTAAATCCTTTAATACACAAATTATAATATAACATCCCCCTGCAAATGTCAAGGTATTAACAGGGAATATTATTACTAAATTTCTTTGATATAATCTATGATTTCATCGTAATTCTCAACGACCTTTGCCCCGGCTTGCCGGAGTCTTTCCATCTTGGCGCTGGGTTTGCTGCCCTCGCCCTCAATGATGGCTCCGGCATGGCCAAATACCGTGCCGGCGGGCATATCTTCGGTGAACTTACCAGCCACATAAACAATCAGGGGCTTGTTGAAATTGCCTGCTTCCAGATATTCGGCAACCTCAATCTCGAAGTGAGTGCCCGGCTCGGAGAACATAATCACTGCTTCGGTGTCGTCATCCCGGGCAAAAAGCTTAAGCAAATCCCTGGGAGTGGAGCCAATCATAGGATCCCCCCCAATCCCGATAGAGATGGAAACACCCCGTCCCGCTCTTTTGGCCATCCAGGAGGTTTCAGCTGTCATACCGCCGCTCCGGGAGATAACACCAATAGTTCCGGGAACAAAGCAGCGGTCGGGATCATCGCCACCGATGGCTCCCAGCTTGACCCCGGCTCCGGGATTAATGAGCCCTACAGTATTGGGCCCAATAATCCGGGCATCCTTATCCCGGGCCAGCCTCAAACATTTGACTACATCCTTTTGGGGAATATTCTCGGTAATAACCACCAGCAGCTTGATGCCGTTATCCAGCGACTCCTGAACCGCATCCAGCACAAAGGCCGGCGGCACATAAATCAGAGACAGATTAATCTCCTGCTCCTTAAGGGCAGCCCTGACAGTATCATAAACCGGAACTCCTTCAACATCCTGACCACCGCGGCCGGGAGTAACTCCGGCTTTAACCTCGGTACCATAATCCAACATATGTTTGGTGACCATCCGGGCTTCTCGCCCGGTGATACCCTGAATCAAAACTTTGGTATTTTCATCTATAAGTATTCCCATTGTTATGACCTCCCGGCTGAGTTCTTATCCCGAATTTTCTCCACCATCATCCGGGCTGCTTCCGGCATGGTAATATCTTCCCCGTGATATTCAATACCTGCACTTTCAAAAATCTCCTGGCCCCGCTCATCATTAACTCCCGCATAACGAACTACAATCGGGAATTCTTGCGGATCCTTATCCAGCTCTTTAAGTGCCCGAACAACGCCTTCGGCTACCTTATCTACCTGGGTATTGTTGGTGATATTACAACAGACCAGCAGGCCCCGGACTCCCGGCTTGGAGATTATGCCCCTGGCCAGACCGTAAACCTTATCAGCGCTGGGGTTGCCGCCAAATTCAGTGTAATTGGCCGGCCTCTCTCCCAGCCTCATCAGGGAATCAAACATGACCAGACTGCCGCCTCCACCGCCGCACATAAAACCTATCTCGCCGCCCTCCACCTCAATGTAGCGAGCTGTGCCCCGGTAGGGGTCGGCTTCATTGACCTCGACAATCTCTTTCTCCAGCTCGGTCAGGGGGCGCCAGAGCCTCTCACTGCCAACCTGGACAAACTCCTCCAGCTCCGGCTGCCTGAAAATTGCCAGGTCATCGGTGGCCATAACACAATCTGCAGGTAGAAGCTCTTCCTCTTCGTCAACCACCAGGGGATTTATTTCCAGGGTGGTGCAGTCATATTTATCAAATACGTGATAAACCCGCGAAGTTAGCTGTCCCAGTTTTCTTAAAAGTCCGCCGGATATACCCAGTTCAGCCCAGAGTTCCCGAGCCTTATAATCCGGCAGTCCGATAAAGGGATCCACATGGTATTTCTTGATCTGGTCGGGATGTTGCCTGCTCATGCTTTCCACCTCAATGCCGCCGGCGGTACTGGCAACCACTACCGGCAGCTGGGCCTTCTTATCATAGGCCGCAGATATATAATACTCCTCATTAATGGCGACTTTTTCTTCTACCAGTATTTTTTCCACCGGGAATTCCCTTACTTCCATGGCAAAGATCTTCTCTGCCTGAGAACAGGCTTCCTCTCTATCGACCGGAAATTTAATAGCCCCGGCTTTGCCGCGTTTACCCACCGGAACCAGCGCCTTCAACACCACATCTCCTTCCAGGTGATCCAGAGCTTCATCCAGTTCGGAAACACTTTCAATGGTAACTGATTCCGGCACCATTATCCCGGCTTCGGCCAGAAACCTTTTGCCGACATCCTCCAGAATTCTTGCCAATTAACACACCTCCTGTATCTATGTAAATTATAATCTTTCCCCTGATTCTAAAAATAATTATTTCATTTTCACTTTTTCTGCCAGAACCTTGCTTTGCTGTGGTAGCTTCAGTAATCTTCCATCTCTTCAACATTTTTCAGGAGCTTCCGAGCTCTTTCCACCACCGGAGGGTCTATCATCTTTCCATTTACCTCATAAACAGCCCGACCTTGCTGTTCAGCCTGCCGCTGGGCCTCAACCACCTGGCGGGCAAATTCAATTTCCTCCTTTTCCGGGGTGAAGATCTGATTAATTATTTCCAACTGATCGGGATGAATGGCCAGTTTTCCGGCAAAACCCAGTTTCCGAGCTGTTCTGGTGTCCTGCTCCAGGCCTTCACTGTCCCTGAAATCGGTAAAAACAGTATCTAAAGCAGGAGTTTTTGCAGCACTGGCTGCCAGCACCAGCCGGGAACGGCTGTAGAAGAGCTCCTGGCCCTCCCGGGTGCGGACAGCATTGAGATCCAGGCTGAGGTCCTCTCCTCCCAGAGCAGCTGCCAGGACCCTGTCTGAGGCTGATATAATTCCTGGGGCATCAAGTATTCCCCGGGCTGATTCAAAGAGAAGAATTATCCCCAGGCTGCCGGCTGCTATCCCGTTTTTTTTCTCAAGTTCTTTGAGCAGATGGTCAGCTTTTTGCAGGTCAGCTGCCTCTTCAATTTTGGGCAGCATTATGCCGGTGAGCTTGTCGCTGATAACTGCGGAAAGATCCTCTTCCAGCAGTCCGGTATTGAAAGCATTAACCCGGACAAAATATTTTTTTGTCAGGCTGGCAGCAGAATCTAAAGAAATCAGTTTATCAGCCACCAGGCCGCGAGCCTGCTCTTTATTATCCAGTGAAACGGCATCTTCCAGGTCAAATATAACGGCATCGGTTTTCACTTTTTCGGCCTTGCCCAGAATTTTTTCAGAGTCACCGGGCATAAATAACAGCGAACGTAACAGCATTTCAACTCCTCCTCCAGCAAATCTGACCGGTTATCCGGTCTGATGATAAAATTCCTGCAGTTTGCTCTTCATCTTTTCCAGGGCCCGGGCTCGATGACTGATGGCATTTTTCTCCTCCAGGCTCAGTTCTGCCAGGGTTTTTCCCCTTTCCGGTAGATAAAATATCGGATCGTAGCCAAAACCCTGCTCCCCCCTTAAATCTGTCAGAATTCTACCTTCCAGCCGGCCTTCCACTGTTACCTCCAGATTCTTTTCCGGATCAACCAGGGCTGCTACAGTACAAAAAGCAGCCTGTCTTTTCTCAGCAGGAATATCCTCCAGCAGCTTTAACAGGTGGAGATTATTATCCTGATAGCTGGCATCGGGACCGGCGAAACGAGCTGAATAAACCCCGGGCCTGCCGTCCAGGGCATCTACCGCCAGCCCGGTGTCATCTGCCAGGGTTAAAAGTCCGGATTTTTCTGCTCCCGCCCGGGCCTTGAGCAGAGCATTTTCTTCCAGGGTGCTGCCGGTTTCTTCAACAGCAAAATCCAGATTAAGTTCCCCGGGTGATACTATTTCAAACTTTAAATCACGATATTTTTCCTTAATTTCGGCAACTTTATCCTGATTTCCGGTGGCTATCAGCAGCTTTTTCATCTCCTATTCATCCTCAATTTCCAGAATTGATTTCTGAACGCTGATTATTTCCTGAATGCCGATCTCAGCCAGATCCAGCAGCCGATTGAAATCCTCCCGGCTGTAGGGTTCTTCTTCAGCAGTCCCCTGAACTTCAATAATCCTGCCGGATTCAGTCATGACAACATTGAGATCCACCTGGGCCTGATGGTCCTGCTGATAACAGAGATCCAGGTAAAACTCATTTTCCACAATTCCAGCGCTGACTGCTGCCATAAATTCTTTCAGCGGGGAACGGGAAATCATTTTTTCTTCCAGCATATATTGAACTGCATCATAAAGCGCCACAAAGGCTCCGGTGATGGAGGTCGTTCTGGTACCTCCATCGGCCTGAATTACATCACAATCTATCCAGATTGTCCTTTCTCCAATCAGGCTCAAATCCAGCACAGCCCGCAGGGAGCGGCCAATCAAGCGCTGGATTTCCCGGGTGCGACCGCTGATTTTACCCCGGGCAGCTGCTCTAATATTTCTCTCCTGAGTGGCCCGGGGAAGCATAGAGTATTCGGCGGTCAGCCAGCCCTGATTTTCTCCCCGCAAAAAGTAGGGGACCCCATCTTCCACCGAAGCGGTACAGATAACTCTGGTATCACCTGAAGAAATTAAAACAGAACCCTCGGCATATTTGGTATAACTTCTGGTAATTTTAATCGGTCTTAACTGGTCCCGGGCTTTATCCCTGACTTCCTCCTTATGTTCGGACACCTGCATCACCTTCTTAAAGATTTATTTTGCTCCTGATATTCAATAATATTTCCCGATTACCTATAACAATTTTCTAGAAATATTCTAGGAAATATTCCAGCATAGTAATTTTCGTGGTTATAAGTCAAAAAACTGCGATTTGGTTGTAGCAATAATTCAGGTGCTCTATTTTTTTAAAATTTTTTTAAACTTAATAGACGGTTCTGCTGCGAAAAGTTGTTTTGCTGGCAATTTGATTGACAGGATGGCTGATATGATGGGGATTATAATTTTAAATTTTATGATATCGACTTTATGCAGGGCAATCATAGATGTTCTTAAATTTAAGAGAATGCTGAAGAGATTTAATAATCTAATAGCCCTGGTAATTATTATTTTGTTTGATCCTCAAGGCTCGGGATGTGCTAAAGGCTCGGTTACTCTCAATAAATTAACCACAGCGGCAGCTTAATTCCAGCTGGCTTCTGCGTTCTCCCACCAGACCCACCAGCAGATAGAAACCGGTCACCGGATCAACTTTATACTCCGGCAGCAGGCGAAACTTTTCTATATCTCCGGTTCTTCCAACATGAATCCTGGGTCCGGTACAGACATATTTCTCGCTGCCAATTTCGATATGATCATCATCCAAAAATTTAATTTTTTGATCGCTGGCAATCAGATCCCTGACCTCGGACTCTATTTCAGTAATGGAAAAGTCCGGTTTCTGGTCAAACTGCAAAACAAAACCACTCTTAACATCGCTGTGCAGCGGGGGCCGCATATAACCCCGATTTTCTATGACCATAGCTGTCAAATCCTCGGCAGAATGGGCCATAAATCTATATTCAATGGAATCAAAAACAACTTCCTTGATTTCTTCGGGAGTGGGCCCGAAGACTCCAGGCCGGGCCAGCAGAACCTCTTCCCCAATCCCCACCAGGACATCAGGGGATACTTCCAGATAGGAAGCAATCAGATTGAAGTGCTCCACAACAACCCTTTTATTTTTTCTGATAGCTTTCTCGATGGCTTTCCCCAGCTCCCAGGGCTGGGAAAAGGCTGTTTCAAAGCGGATATCAACATGATAGCTGGGGCTGCGAAACTTTCCTTCCTGATATTCTTCCAGCACCGGCAGGGGACGAAGATTTATGCCTTCATCATCATTGGTGAGGTTAAGACCGGGAAACATGCCCTTGATCAGCAGGGACTTGCCTGCTCCAGCTTTCCCGACCAGCCCGATGAGCTTATCATTGGCCTTCAAATGCCGCTGGGAAATGTGGTTTCCCAGATGCTGGATGCGGTCCTTACCCCGGGGAGCAAAATAAACTGTATGGGAAAATGATTCAATCATTGCTACCACTCATTTCCTTTCTTTTTCTTCCATTTAAGATATCTCAGGGTTCTCTGCATCTGGTTATTGACAATCATCAGGCCTTCATCAACTCCCATTCCGGGCTTGGCCAGAATCTGATCAGGCCGCACTGCCAGAGCAAGATCGGTACAAATGCGGGCCGAGCGGTCTGTCTCATTACAGGTACCACCCTGATAGGCTCCCACACCCTGCTCCCGGCAGTATAAAACAGCCTCGATGGTATTGTGAATTCCTCCCAGATCAGGAGTCTTAATCTGAATCATGTGGCCGGCCCGGGCAGCAGCAAACTGTTTGATATCCTCCAGGGTATTACACCACTCATCGGCCACAATTTCCACTCCGGAACCAACCTGATCCAGCCAAGCTGTCAGCTCTGCCAGAGCTTCAATCTGCTCCTGCCGGCCTCCAGCATCCACCGGCCCTTCCAGTCTCAGGGTAAAGGGAGCAGCAGCCTCCTCCAGCTGCAATAGATAATCAATAATGGCTTCGTTATTCTGATTAAAAGCTTCTCCCACCGTGCCATAAACATCGATATGAATTTTGGGATGGTAGCCCTCTGTACCCAGCTGCTGAATCCGCCCGGTCAGCCACTCCAGATAGGAAAGAAGCTTTTCTCCCTGCCGTCCCAGCTTATCGGGAATGTTGTTAATCAGGGCATGGGGCAGAACATCGGCTCCTTTAAGAATGGCCTTATCAGCATTCAGATAGCGAGCATCACCGGTCTGACAGAAAATATCAACAGGCTCCAGTTTGAGCTTAAGCTCATATTCCCGGACAATAACCTCGGTGCGGGATTCATTCCGGCTCAGGGAGACGGCATCCAGAGCCGCCTGAGTCAGACCGTAGCGCAGGGCTGTATGGAGCTGCCTGCCTTGAATTTCAAGTTCTTCAATCAGGCCAGCCAGCTTCCGGAAGCTGCTGCAGTCCCTTCCCTGCAGCACCGATCTAATTTTATCTTCCAGGACAGGTATGAAGTCCTGGCTGAGAAAGAGGGGGTCACGGCCGCCGGCTCCAGAATACTGTACTGCAGCACAATCTCCCCCGGCAACCTGACCATCAGAAAGAATAAACTCTACCGATATCGACTCCCCGGCCTGGCGGACAGCTGAAAAACCGGAGGTTGCCGGATTTCCTGCATAGGCTGAGCCGTTCTCCCTGGCACCCTTTTTGATGGCCTTCTGGTCATCAAAATAAAAACCGGTCAGTCCCGGGGAGGCAATTACATCTTTGATTACAGTCATCTTTTCACCTACTCCCGGGGACGGCCAATCAGCATGCCTTTGCCTATGGCATAAATATCATCAATAACCATCTGAAAACTGGCTTCCCGTTCTTCAAACTGTCCCCGTTCAGCCAGCCTGTTTTCATGAAATTCTATAATTTCGATATCAAAGGGCAGTTCGCCAGAATCCAGATAGCGAACCGCTCCGTTGTTATCCCGGGCCGGCAGCACCCGGCCGGCATTGTATTTGCTGGGAGCAAAGGGGATATCAAGAATGCCTGCTTCAAAGGAACGGTTGATCCCCTGACACCAGTCTCCCTCACCAATTTCTTTAACCCGGGATAATATCTGATCAACTTCCTTTCTAATCATCTGCTTTTCCCTCTCCAGTTTCTCACCCTGGTCAAAGCTCTGTTCCTTCATCATATTAACTACCTGTTTGGTAGCTTTCAGACCATCAGCATTGGCTTCCTTGGTAGGAATACCCATGGCTTCATGGGGGGTTTTAACGATAACCTTGGTTGCCCCGCTTAAGGCTGCAGTGGCCGCTCCCCAGCTGATAACAGCATAGGCCTTAGCTTCATCCTGAGGAAAACCTCCCATCCACTGATGAAAAACGGTCGTGATCGTTATATCAGAATATCCCTCGGCAGTGAGATATTTTTCCGCCAGCTCCCCCAGGGTGTCTATCGCAGCTATATCCTGAACCATATTTCCGTTCTGACCACAGCCCAGGCTGAGGTATTTAACCCCCTGTTCAGCTGCCAGCAGGGCTTCCAGAATGGCAACAGCATGAGAGATGGAAGGAGGAATCAGAGTACCGGTTAGAGGACCGAAGGGTTCTCGGTTAATATTTATTCCTCTTGCCTGATAGAGTCCAACCAGACGGTCAACATACTGCCAATCCCTGAGAGTTTTTTCCAGGGAAACATTTTTAGCATAGGGGATATTGTAGGAGATCGGACCACCTTCGAAATCGCTAAAGCCGCCGGCCAGGGTAATTTCAGCCAGCAGCCGGGAATCAGGGGTGCCGTGCCTGACCTGCAGCGGCACCTCGATACTTTCAATAACATCCCGACAGACCTCCACCCCATGGTTGACTGCCGGAAAGCCATTCAGCATCGAGCGATCCTCCTGACGGCTTTCCTCTATTCCCCGGTCGGCTTCCTGATACTGGTTCTGCCTGGTATAACTGTCAATGGTGGTGGGCAGCACATCGGCTTCCCCTTCCTGATGGAGAAAGGTTAAAAGTTCTTTAAGTTCCTCTGGCAGGGCAACACCGGCGCGGGGCTGGGTTAAAGTTTCCCTTTTTTTAAGGGCCTGCTGCAGGCGGTTGACCATATTTTTTTCAGCAGCAAGAGAGCTGTGATATTCCAGAGCTTCCTCAAGATCCACCCGCTGACCTGTAGGCCAGCCGGCCAGGACCTCCGGCCTCATCGCTAAAAACTCATCTTCTGGTATTTTGTGGTTGTTTGGTTTTTTCATGGTTAATTTTTTTCCCCCTGGTCAATCTCTTTGAGATATTTTTGCAGTATTCGTAAGGCTGCATCTGCTTCAACTTCAGCCAGCAGTCCGGCTGCTGCCAGCAGGTAATCATCATCAAGATAAAAATCAGGAGCAAGGGGGGTTAGTTTCTCCTCTTCCAGCTGGTTTTCCTGCAAGACACCGGCCAGGACCAGTTCCGGATTTTTATTATGTACAACAATACCGCCGGTTCCAATGACTTTTTTTATCCCGGTTAAATCCTTGCCCTCCTGAATAAAGCTGGCCCCCCGGGGAGTATAGATTGTTCTGAGAGAACCGGCGTGGCGAGAAGTTGCCAGTCTGACAGCTTCCCGGCCCAGCATATTTTCCAGCTCGGTTTCCTCCTGCGAAACGGGAAGGTATTCAGTTTGCTGACAGATTTTATTAACATAATCCTCCAGCTGCTGCAGCTCAAGATCTTTTTCATAGAAACTTTGATAGAGCTGCTGCCAGCGGTTTGGCTTAACAGCCTGAAACAAATCACTGGCACAGTAACGGATGCCCAGATCACCCTCTACTGTGCGTTTTAAGAAAGGCTCTTCCAATCCCCGCTGGCTCACTCCCGAGCGGGTTGGAGTTCCTGCAGCTGCACTGTGAACATCGGTGGTAGCACCGCCGATATCCACCACCATCAACTCACCCCAGCCTTCCTTCTCTGAAGTGCCCCGGGCTAAAATTTCAGCTGCCCTGAGCACAGCAGCCGGGGTGGGCATGACAACCTCATCAATCAGCTCTGTAACCCGATCCAGACCCCGGGCCTTAACAATTCTTTCCAGAAAAATCTCCCGGATCCTTTCACGAGCCGGTTCGATATTCAGTTTTTCCAGCTCTGGCATGACATTTTCTGTAAGATAAAATTCCTTTTTCCCTTTATCCAGCAATTCTGCCACCCGGTCAGCAGCAGACCTGTTGCCGGCTACCAGGATAGGATCCTCAATCTTAGAGTCAGCCAGCAGTCTGGCATTATGAAGAATTATTTCCTGATTACCACCGTCGGTGCCGCCTGCCAGCAGGATAATGTCAGCAGCCAGGTCTTCCAGTTCGGCTATATCTGCTTCAGTTAGTTCATAACTGCAGGTTTTAACAACCCGGCTGCCGGCTCCCAGAGCAGCTCTCCGGGCTGCTTCCGCGGTTAAGCCCGGAACCAGGCCGATGGCTGCAATCTTTAAACCTCCAGCAGCGCTGCTGCAAGCCAGCCGATAATCAGCCTGCTGCCAGCCTGGAATGTTTTCCAGGGCCTGCTGCAGTCCGAGATTAACATCTTCTCTGACGGTGGTACAGGCCTGAGATCTGGCCAGGAGTTCAGCCCTCTCCAGATCAAAACAGGCTACTTTGGTATAGGTGCTGCCGATATCAATCAAGAGAGCAGACGACATCTTTACTCTCCCGCTGTTCAACT
>SLJX01000178.1 GCA_007134885.1 Halanaerobiaceae bacterium | reverse complement strand
TCTTCGATATTATCACCGACAAAAACTTCTCTTTCCCCACCGATCAGCGCAATCATAGTTACCGCAAGAATAAGAATACCAAGAAAAATTAGCTTCGAAGAATTTTTCAATTTTTATCCTCCTTAATGTAATTTGGATCCTGTTAAGTTTTAAGAAATTTTAATTAGTCTCACTGCCGGGGATACGATGTTTTAAACAAACCTTTAATACCCTGTCGGGCATACGATGTTTCAAGCAAGCCTTTAATACCCCCAGGAAAAGAGACTGATATTTATGCTAAAAAGCAAATGATGTTACCGGCCCTATGTTACCTGTCCTGTGTTACCTGTCCTGGTTTTCATTCCGGTGATCTGTACTAACTATTTTTAACGAATATGAAAATAAAAAATATCCTCATCTTATTAATGGGATATTACCGGGTTATTACCGGGGCTTCATTTAGCTGCTATCACCTCCCTGCCAGCACTTAGGATTAGTTTCTCAGATACTCAAGACCTTCTAAAATGTTGAAGTATCTCCTGTAGCTATTGCTTCCTGGACGAAAAGGCTTCAAAACCTGTGAAAGTGCCTTGCAGTTTATTACTATCTACTTCTTTTCTACAACATTTATTAGATTTCATTCTGTTTATTAGGTCTCATTCTGCCTTCAATAATCTTACTCGCTGCATCACATCTAACAGGGTGTTGAGGGCCAGGGCGTTAAGGGCCAGGAAGTCGAGGGCCAGGATGTCGATGGTCAGGGTGTCTAGGGCCAGGGTTTCGAGGGCCAGGAAGTCGAGGGCGACGGGAGCACAATTCAACAGAGCTTTTATGCTTTCCTCCAGCCAGCAAAAATTTCCAACTATATCATATTCCTTTTCATTATATACAAAATCCATCAAATTTGTCAAGTATATATGCCAGTGTACATATAATTTAATTCCCCGAGATTCGGGAAAACAGCTGACTTGATAGAAAGTAATCCCTTCAAGCTATTATTAACCTTATACTAATTATTAACCTGTAAAATTATTTGCAAAGAGAGACAGGGAGAAACTCAGATTCTACCTTAAATCCGATATAATCAAAACCGGTGCCGTGGGGCCTGATGGACCTGGATAGCGGGATTATTGCCTGCTCCGGGAATATTAATGGTGGAAAACAAGATAATACATAAAAATGAGGCTAAATTTCTATGAATTTTCAAAGGAGGTTGAAATTTTTTGTCGAAATCAATTATATAAGATAAACAGCCATGCCCCTCTGAGGCCCAACAATACCTGAAAATAATCTGGCGTATTTTCAAGATAAACAGCCATGCCCCTTTAGGGCACAACAATAGATGAAAATATTACGGCATATTTTCAAGATAATGCTAGAATAAATTTTGCTGTTATTCGGAGTAAGGTGAAGAGATCTGTGAAAAAACTGGGGAGAGGCAGGGGCGGAAGCTGTCATTCAGGAGGTCATAATAGGAGGGTTATATTACAGATGGAGAGTCTTGATTATATAAACAATAAGATGAAAAAAATGAACTGTATCTGTCAGGCAATTGGAAATACACCTTTAGTCGAGTTAACAGAATACAGCCAGAAGTATAACTGCCATATAATGGCAAAGAGTGAGTTTTTAAATCCCGGCGGTAGTATAAAAAGCAGAACCGCCAGCTGGATGATTAGACAAGCGATGTCGCGGGGTGATATCTCTGAAAATACAACGATAGTAGAAGCAACCAGCGGCAATCAAGGAATAGCGGTTTCTATGGTAGGAGCCTGCCTTGGCCTAAAAGTAAAAATATTTATGCCAGAAAACATGAGCAATGAAAGGGCCCAGATCATGCAGTCCTATGGAGCTGAGATTGAACTGACACCGGCTTTAGATAATATCGGTGAGACTATTCAATTTGCTATAAGTCGGGCTAGAGAGTTAGCCAGGAACAACAGTGATGTATTCTGGATCAATCAGTTCAATAATTATGATAACGTAGATGTTCACCGGCGATTCACAGCTGCAGAAATTTTAGATCAGGCAGAAGATCCTGTTGATTTTTTTATCAGCGGTATCGGCACTGGCGGCACAATAACTGGAGTCGGTGAAGTTTTAAAAAAGGCTAACCCCGGCTGTAAAGTTATTGGGGTTGAGCCAGAAAATGCTGCTATTTTACAGGGAAATACAATCAGCAATCACATCCAGCAGGGAATTGGAGATGGGTTAATCCCGGAAATTTTAAATGAGAAACTTATTGATGAGCTGATAACAGTTACAGATGATGAGGCCTTAAATGCTGCCCGAAAATTAGCGGCAAAATCGGGATTATTTGTTGGCATTTCTTCGGGAACAAATATAGCTGGAGCGCTGAAGGTAGCAGAGTATTGCGGGGCAGGAAAGACGATAGTTACAATTCTGCCTGATAATGGCGAAAGGTATTTTACTGCTGGTCTGGTGATTTAGTATGTAATTTAGTATGGTGTAATATAATAAAGGGGAAGGTTAACTAAAGAATAAGTTAATCTCCCCCCTCATAATTTCATTCAAGCTAAATATTCAGGATTATCAGCATTTAATTCCTGGATAAACCGCCATGCCCTTCGGAGCACAACAATACATGAAAATAATATGGCCTATTTTCAAGGCACTCAACACCCAGGAGGAGCATTAGGCGCATTCCCGTTAGCTGACATCCTGTTGATTCTGATATTCTGCAACGCTGATATTCTAAAATTATGCAATTGTGATATTCAGCGATTCTGTTATTTAGTAACTCTGATCTTCAACAACGCTGTTATTTAGTACTTTGATCTTCAGCAACTCTGCTAATTAGTACTCTGACATTCAGCAACTCTGCAATCCTGTAATTATTGCAATGGCGCCGTTCAGCCCTTCTGCTATTCTGTTATTAAGCTATCTGTTATTCAGCTATTCAGTTACTTAGCCCTTCTGCTGCTAAGCCGATTAGTATCCGGTTGATTAGCTAGGCATGAGGCATCGAGGCATCTAGGCATCGAGATCAAAGCGGTCAGCCGTCATCACCTTATTCCAGGCTGCGATGAAATCCTGAACAAATTTTTCTTCAGCATCATCACCGGCGTATACCTCGGAGATGGCCCGCAGTCTGGAATCAGAGCCAAAGATTAGATCCACTCTTGTTCCAGTCCACTTAAGCTCTCCCGAGGACCGATCTCTACCTTGATAAATATCTTCATCCTCTTCCGTTGGCTCCCACTCGGTTGACATATCAAGGAGATTAACGAAAAAGTCATTGCTCAATTCCCCTGGCCGGCTGGTAAATACCCCGTGCCGGGAATTTTCATAGTTTGCTTCCAATACCCTTAAGCCACCAACTAAAACCGTCATCTCCGGCGCGGTTAAGGTGAGCAGCTGGGCCTTATCAACCAGCATTCTTTCTGGCGGTATGGAGTACTTGGTCTTGGTAAAGTTGCGGAAACCATCTGCTTCCGGTTCGATCAGGGAATAAAAATCCTCCTCGGTCTGTTCCTGAGAAGCATCGACCCGTCCCGGAGTAAAGGGAACTGTCACCTCGTGACCTGCATCCCTGGCAGCCTTTTCAATTGCAGCACATCCGCCCAGCACTATCAGATCAGCCAGAGAAATTTTCCTGCCTGCTGGCTCTGCCTGATTAAATTCCTGCTGGATTGTTTCCAGAACCTCAAGTACCTTTTCCAGCTCTTCGGGTTGATTAACAGTCCAGTTCTTCTGGGGCTCAAGTCTGATTCTGGCCCCATTGGCTCCCCCGCGTTTATCGGAGTTCCGGAAGGTTGATGCCGAGGCCCAGGCAGTTTTAACAAGCTCGGATACTGATAATTCTGCAGCCAGAATCTTGTCTTTGAGCTCGGTGATATCCTCTTCCCCAACCAGGTCGTAATCTGCTTCCGGCAGGGGATCCTGCCAGATAAAATCCTCTTCCGGGACGTCTTCTCCCAGATACCTGGATTTGGGACCCATATCACGGTGAATTAACTTAAACCAGGCCTTAGCAAAGGCTTCGTCCAGGGTTTCCGGGTTTTCATAAAATTCCCGGGCTATCGGTTCCAGAACTGGATCAAATTTCAAAGACATATCGGCAGTAGTCATCATCGGCCTCAGCTTCTTCTCAGGATTATGAGCATCCCGCACCATATCCTCTTCCCTGACATCCTTGGCAAGCCACTGTTTGGCTCCGGCAGGGCTCTCTACCTGCTCCCACTCATATTCAAACAGCAACCTCAGGTAATCATAATCCCATTGAGTCGGCTCCGGTGTCCAGGCGCCTTCGATACCGCTGGTTATCGTATGCTCTCCCTTACCGGACTTAAACTCGCTGATCCATCCCAGACCCTGCTCTTCAAGAGGAGCGGCTTCCGGCTCCGGACCCAGCAGGGAGTCATCACCAGCACCGTGGCACTTTCCAAAGGTATGACCCCCGGCAACCAGCGCCACTGTTTCTCGATCATTCATTCCCATCCGGGCGAAGGTTTCTCTGACGGCCTCGCCTGATGCTTCCGGATCGGGAACGCCATCCGGTCCCTCGGGATTAACATAGATAAGCCCCATATGGGTTGCGGCGAGCGGCTCTTCTAAATCACGCCCCCCTCGATACCTTTCGTTGGCGAGCCATTCCTTTTCTTGACCCCAGTAGATGTCTTTTTCCGGTTCATAGACATCCACTCGGCCTCCGCCAAAACCGATCGTTTCAAAACCCATTGATTCCAGAGCGCAGTTACCGGCAAGTATTATCAGGTCAGCCCAGGATATTTTCATTCCATACTTCTTTTTAATTGGCCAGAGAAGTCTCCTGGCCTTATCCAGATTGGCATTATCGGGCCAGCTGTTGAGGGGTGCCAGCCGCTGATTTCCGGTACTCCCCCCACCGCGGCCATCAAAGAGTCGATAGGTGCCAGCGCTGTGCCAGGCCATTCGGATAAAGAGCCCCCCGTAATGACCCCAGTCAGCCGGCCACCAGTCTTTCGAATCTGTCATCAAATCATGAAGATCCTGCTTGATGGCCTGCAGATCCAGCTTGTTGAATTTTTCTGCATAATCAAAATCAGAACCCATGGGGTTCGATTTCTCAGAGTGCAGGTGAAGAATATCAAGATTCAATTTATCCGGCCACCAGTCCAGATTTGTAGTTCCGTCCTTCACCCGGCTCTCACTTGTTGCTCCAGTTACAGGACATTTTCTTTCTTTGTTTCTTTTTTCGCTCATGATTATATTTCCTCCTTTTTTTCGCCCGGTAATGGTTGGTGCCGTAGCTGATAATGGTTGGTACCGGGTTCCATTCGCTTTTTCGACAAAATAAACCAAATCAACATTCCAGGATCCAGGGTGGTCCAGGGTGGCAATTTTACCGGAACTGCCAGGTATGATCTATAGTGCATGAATTGGCAGATTGCTGCCTCCCGGTGACTTCAGGTAAATATGAAAAACGCAGTTAAGTATTCAACCAGAAAGATTTCTCTTTAAAGATTTCACTTTTATTGAAATTTCCTATTGAAATTTCCTATTAATATTAATAATTCCCTATCAATAATGAGATTCCTGCTTATGATTCATATATATGGAAAAAAAGAGTGGCTGACAATTAAGCCAGCCGCTCTCCAGTTCAACCTATACTTTTATAATGCCAGCCATATTTCCAGATCATGTTAATAGTTGGATTGCTTTTGTTTTACCATTATGTCTATTATGTTTCTGCAGTAAAATAGGAGATACTGAAAAGAGGAGAAACTGGTAAATTTTAGAGATAAAAATCTTCCGGATGATATTTGCAAATTAGAGCCAGGAGAACTTACTGTTATAGTTGTCTTATCTGTTTTATTTCTTTCGGGCGATCAAAGATATGCTTTTTATGCCGTATTTCTGGCTGGCATTTTCTGCTGATTCGGAGATAAACTTGTACATTGGGTTCTCCCGGACCTCCTGAAGCTCTAATCCGGCTTTTTTGATGAGCGACAGGTAGCTGTCTTCCTGGGTAGCTCCGCCGATACAGGATGCCCAGAGATCTGCATCACTTTTGATGCTGTCTGGCAGCTGTTCTTCACTGATGATGTCTGAAAGCACCAACCTTCCACCTGGTTTAAGAACCCGGCTTACTTCTTTAAAGACCCGATCTTTCTCAGCTGAGAGGTTGATTACCCCGTTAGACATTACCACATCGAAAGACGCATCCTCAAAAGGAAGTTTCTCGATATATCCCTGACGGAAGCTGACATTGTGAAAGTCGTTGTCATCTGCAATAGTGCTGGCTTTCTGTACCTGCTCCTCAGTCATGTCAAGTCCTGTCACTGTTCCAGACTTTGTAACATGCAGCATAGCAACGAAGGAATCCATTCCTGACCCGCTGCCGAGGTCGAGAACTTTCTCTCCTGGTTTAAGGTCAGCCAAATCGAAGTAGTAGCCGACACCGGCGTAAGAGTTAATTGCTGCCTCAGGAATTTTATCGAGGTCATCGGAGTTGTAGCCGAGCCTTTCTGCCAGTACGCGGCCCGTCTCAAAGTGGAATTCCTCCTCAGCAGATTCTGCGACTTCCCGGTAAATTGATTTGATTTCCTGTTCGAGTTTTTCTTTGTCGAGCACTTTACTCATAACAAAATACCTCCTGTTGTATTTTGATTTTTACAAAGCTGACAAAAAGGTGGCCAAAAGAACTGTATCATCTAAAGCTACTGCATAAACTCACCCCTCTGAAAGCCCGGTAAATCCAGGCAGAAAAAAATTCCAGGAAAAAGACTTAGGCACTTATTTGCAACCAGAATTTTTCCAGCGATACCAACGACACAGACTGCATAAATGCCTTAGTTAAATGAAAATTGTTATCATTACCATCTGTAAGTAACGTATCATTAGAACTGTCATATGTAAAGTAAGTATTATACAAAATCTCATTTTATTTGAAGTAATTTTTTTGGA
This sequence comes from Halanaerobiaceae bacterium, assembly GCA_007134885.1. Lineage (GTDB taxonomy): Bacteria > Bacillota > Halanaerobiia > Halanaerobiales > Halarsenatibacteraceae > T1SED10-84. The sequence goes on along the minus strand of SLJX01000178.1, from coordinate 462 downwards.
TATGTCGAACGCATTTATGGGGGAGTAAAATTAAGAGGGTGAGTAAAATTAAGAAGGCCATAATAATAAGTGGCCTTAAATCACTCAAATTAAGAAACCCAAAATCACTCAAATTTATCACTAACTGTGATAAATGAGATCTCTAGCGGTTTCTTCATTGTTTTCAAGCACCCTGACAATCACGGGTATTATAATAATTTGAATGATTATTCCCGGAAGACCGGTGGCAATTCCTCCCCCGATTATTACCAGGGGATTTTGCAGCTCGATAATCAGGGCAAACATGAGGGCATAAATTATTCTTCCCAGCAGCATGGCAGCTACTAGGCTGATAATAACATTGAGTTTTTTGTATAATAGCCCTGTTATCAATCCAAAAGCTGCCAGTTCAACGGTCATAAATATCATGGTCGGCATCGGCGGCATGCCGCTAACGGCAAAATTTAAAGGTGGCAGCACAGC
>SLJX01000063.1 GCA_007134885.1 Halanaerobiaceae bacterium | reverse complement strand
GTCTTCCTGGCCATGTTGTTTTTATCCTTAGTTCAGAAACAATTTTCTGATGGTGATCCTGTTCTTTCCCTGCCTCAGGCTAAAAAACTGGTCCAGGCGGGAATAAATGGGGGGCATTCTTTCATCGTTAAAACTATCAACACCATAAGTTACCATCTTAAAAGAAACTATGAAGCTTATCAGTCACATCGAAAGAAGACACTATCCGAGCTTCAGTCTTATAAAATTTAAAGGTAATTTCTCTTTAATGCTTTTATGCTTGTTGTTTTGCGTTGTAGTGTTAGCATATAATTTAGAAAGATCATGTATTGACATCATTAGTTTAAAATAGTATAATTACATAAACCTAACAAACCAACGGTTGGTTTGTTAGTCGTGAGTGCTTTAAATGTTTATACATTGAGAGGATGAGAATAATGACCAGGAAGCTTTCTCCCGAGGAGAGAAGAAGGCAGTTCATGGAGGCGGCCATTGAGATCTTTGCCGAGAAGGGCTATGATAATACCTCGGTGCGGGATATAATTGATAAGGTAGGAGTTTCCAAGGGGGGCTTTTATCATCACTATGAATCAAAAGAGGAACTGATGGAAGATATAGCTGAGGCCATGGTTGAGAAAATGACCGTGATTATTAAGCGGATTGCCGGGCGGGAGGACCTCTCAGCGCTGGAGAAGCTGAATCAGGTGATCAGCCAGGTCAATTCCTTTAAGGTTGAGAAAACCAGCGAGCTGACCGGTCTGCTTTTTGAAATTTACAGTGATGAAAAAAATATTAAACTGGAAAGTAAACTTTTCAGCCAGGCCAGAGAAAAGGCCTTTCCCTATTTTAAGGCCATCATAGACGAGGGGATTGCCGGGGGGAGCATGAAAACTGATTATCCCGGAGAGGCGGCTAACTTTTTCCTGAATCTGATGATGCAGTATCAGCGGGAGGTAGCAAAACCCTTCACCGAGGCGATTGCCGAGAGGGACAGAGAGAAGTTAGAGGAGCAGAAGAAGAAATACCGCTTTCTCCAGGAAGTCCTGGAGTTTGTCCTGGGGCTGGACAGCGGGGAGCTTGTTTTGGAGGAGGTGGCCTGTCGGACTATTGATGGGATGTGGGAGAGGACGAAAAAGTAGGCATGTGTTGAAGTCGGAAGGAAATCAGTTATAAAAATTAAGGCAGTCAGATTTGAAAATATCGAACAGGGTAAAACAGCATAAAATATTTAGGGTTAAATATGTAAATATTGAGATAAAGACCGAAGGTTGGTTTAATTTTAAGCAAAGGAAGGGGTGATCAGGTGTATCTGCTGAGAATTGCCTTTCGCAATTTATTTCGCCGGTGGAAAAGGACGCTGCTGATTGCTGGCATGCTGATGCTGGCTGTGCTGGTATTTTTATTTATGGAATCCTTCATGATGGGCATTTTTGATCTCTCCTTTAACAATATCATTGATTTTGAGACTCCTCATATCACAGTAGGCCGGGCAGAGTATTTTGCCGAAGTTGAGGATGACAGGGAAAGAGCGCTGGAAGAGACATTTATTCCTGAAAATGATCTGCTGGAGGAAATTCGGGGGCTGGAGGGTTTTACCGCCCTGACGCCGGTGCTTGATTTTAGCGCTGATTTTGTGGCCGGACGCTATGACTATCCTGTGCTGGTGCGCTCGGTCGAGCCCGAAACTTTTCCGGAGGTCTTTAAAAACCAGGACTATCTGGTTGCGGGGGAGTTTGTCGAGCCGGGAGATGAGGGTGTGGTAATCGGCAGCCAGCTGGCCAGGTTCTTTGATCTGGAGGCAGGAGATTTTTACACTCTGCGCTTTCAGGATAAGCAGGGCTCTTTTAACACTCTCCAGGGCGAGGTCAGGGGTATTGTGACTGTCCCCCATCCTGAGATGAACATGAATACAGTCTTCGTCTCCCGGGAGCAGGCGGCAGCAGCACTCGGCCTGGAGGATGAGAGTGTCAGTCAGCTGATGATTCGGATGGCGGACCGGGATCAGGCCCGGGAACGGGCTCAGAGCCTGGGAGGTCAGCTGGCAGGCAGTGGATTTGAAGTCCGTTCCTACCGGGATACCAGTGATTTTCTCACGGCCCTGGAGGTTTTTGGCTATGTGGAAATTTATTTTATTCTGGTTCTCTTTCTGCTGGTGGGCTCGATTGGTATAATCAGTGCCCTGGTTCTGGCTGCTCTGGAAAGGGTTGAGGAGATTGGCATGATGAAGGCCCTGGGCCTGAAACGGAGCCAGATTGTCCGGGTATTCCTGGTGGAAGCAGCGGGGATTGGCCTGCTGGGGGGAGCCGCAGGAGTGATCCTGGGGTTGATTGGAGTGGGCTTCCTTACTACCCTGGGTATCAATCTCGATTTGATCATGGACCCCGAGGCTCTGGGCTTACCTCTGGCTGGGCGGCTCTATGGCAGCTGGAATTTATCTTCCTTTGTGGTGATGTTTGTCTTTGTGGTCATACTTGCGGTGGTGTCAAGTGTTATTCCTGCTTACTGGGCTGCCAGCAAGAATCCGGTTGATGCCATTCATCACAGATAAGCGGGCAGCTGGGAGCAGCTTTATGGCAGTTTGGGAGAAGTCCAGGAGAAGCCGGGATGCAGCGGGAGGCAGTGAACAGTTCTGGAGCAGCGGAATAGAGCGAACAATCCTGGAGCAGCTGGAATGAAGCGAACATTTCTGGAGCGGTTGAGAGGCAGCGAACAGTTAGGGAGCGGCTTGGGAGAAGCGGGGTACAATGAACAGTTTAAGAGTAACCGGAATGAAGAGAGCAGTTTGGTAAAGGCAGAGGTGAATTATTCTGGTTATCAGGTAATAATGGGGAGGTGGCAGAATGCAGCTTGTAAAAATTGCCTGGCGCAATCTGGCCCGCAATAAAATTCGCACTCTGATTGCTGTTCTGGCCATCACTACGGTGGTGGTAATAGTTATTTTTTCCCGGGGCCTGATGGAGGGCTTTACCTCCTCAAGTTTTGGCCTCTATATTGACAATATTTTTGGTCATGTCAGGATAACAGATCAGAACTATGAATTGAGAGAGGCCCTGCTGCCCCTGGATTATACCATCGATGGTGTTGCGGGGGAGGGAGCAGGAGAAATGGCTGCCAGGCTGGAAGAGCTTGAAGGTGTGATGCATGTGCTTCCCCGGATTAGATTTGGGGCCATGGCCAGCAGAGATGATAAGCTTATCAGAATGCTGGGGGTGGGAGTTGATCCGGAGCGAGAAAGGCAGCACGGAGTTTTTCCGGGGGAAATCACCGGAGGCAGACTGCCGGAGGCCGGCAATGAAATAGCGGTTGGCCGGGGACTGCTGGAGGATTTATCCCGGGAGGTTGGCGATAGTGTTACCCTGCTGTTTTCCGATACCTATCAGTCCCTCAAGGGCCGGACCTTTCGGATTGTTGGGGTAAGAGAATCCAATGTTGCCGAACTGGATGATCATGTCTTTTATCTGCCCCTGGAAACTACCCAGGAGATGCTTTACCTGGAGGATGAAGTTACGGAGATGATGGTTTTTGGCTCCGGGCCCGGGGCAGCTGGAAATCTTCAGGCTGAGATCAGGGGCTTCCTTGGAGATAATAACGGGGCAAAATACTCTACGGTGCTCTGGAATGAAGGTGATCCCTTTATTGAGCTCTATGATGAGGTTTCTGACCTCTTGATTGTGGTGTATCTGCTATTTATTTTAATGGGAGCGATGATTATCATCAGCATCCTGACAATGATTATTCGAGAAAGAACCCCGGAGATAGGGATGATGGCAGCCCTGGGGCTGAGAGGTAGGGATATCATGAAGATTTTTATTCTGGAGGGGGCTCTGCTGGGGCTGCTGGGCAGCATTGCTGGTGCTGCTATCGGTGGTTCGCTGACCTATTACTATGCCGAGGCCGGCATTCATCTGGAGATGTTCGGAGATATGTTTGAGGAGACTGCCAGGCAGCTGGCCGGCATGATGGAACCGGCCTTTTATACCCTCTTTAATTTTCAGAATGTCTTCCTGGGGTTTTCGCTGGGCTTTTTTGTGGTGCTGCTGGCCAGTATTTATCCGGCCTACAGGGCGGCTAAGCTGGAGCCAGCGGAGGCCATTCACTATCTTGATGAGTGAAAGTATAGGAGTCAAAGTTTATTGGCTTGGCTGAGGCAATAGAACTGTTTTAGATGTCATAAATTTAGCTGCAGAAATGGAACTGCTTAAGGATTCATAGGTTTTAGCGCCGTACTGGAAGAATTCTGATAAGAGAAAAAGTGTGATAGGAGGCTGAGGTTCAGATTAAGCTTCACAGGCCGGAAAGTTTATCATATAATAATAAATAGCCAGAGAAGGAGTAATAATAAATAATCTAAGAAGTAAGACAGCATAATTTAAGAAGTAACTGGACATAATCAAAGAAGTAAGACAGCATAATTTAAGAAGTAACTGGACATAATCTAAGAAGTAACTGGACATAATCTAAGAAGTAAGAGTGTATAATCAAAGAAGTAAGAGTGTATCATCAAAGAAGTAAAAGTGTATCATCAAAGAGACTAGGGGGAAGGATGCCGTAAAATTATGAAAGTAATCTGTAAAGGGAAGAAGGTAAAAGAGAAGAAGGTAAGATGACGGGTTTGTCGAAGCATGGCATAAATACTTGAAAAAAGGCGGGGAACCCGGTACCGACCATTACCACTCGAAAGAAAGGGTGAAATGCGGTGGAATTACTGGAACTGGAAAAAGTGGAGAAAATTTATCAACAGGGTGAGATTGAAGTGCCAGCTTTGCGGGGGGTGGATCTGACGATTTCCCGGGGAGAATTTACCTCGGTTTTTGGACCGTCGGGGTCGGGGAAGACCACTCTGCTTAACCTGATCGGGGCGCTGGATAAGGCGACCCGGGGTAAAATTTATTTTGATGGTGAGGAGCTGGGTGAGCAGAGTAAAAATGAGCTGGCAATGCTCCGGAGAAAGAAAATTGGTTTTATCTTTCAGAGCTATAACTTGATTCCGGTGCTGACTGCACTGGAGAATGTGGAGTTTGCCCTCCGAATTGCCGGTGTTAAAAATGGCAAGGTGAGTCGAAAGAAGTCCCGGGAGCTGCTGGCTGAGGTCGGGCTGGAAGGTATGGAGGACAGGCGGCCCAACGAGCTTTCCGGGGGGCAGAAACAGCGGGTGGCGGTGGCGCGGGCTCTGGTGAAGGAACCGAGCCTGGTGCTGGCCGATGAGCCGACTGCCAATCTGGACTCTGAGACCAGCCAGGAGGTGCTGGAGATCATGCTGGATATGAACCGGCACCTGGAGACGACCTTTGTTTTCTCTACCCATGATCCCCTGGTGATGGATTACGCCCGGAGGCTGCTGGAGATCAAGGATGGCCGGATAACCCAGGATAAGAACGGTCGGGAGCCTGGAGAAGCTTCAAGGAGATTGGGTCCTGATTACAGTGAGAAGGCAGACGGGCAGGAAAAGGAGTAAGAAGATCAGGAAGCAGGCGGCCTGGCAGAATCCTGTGGATGCTTTAGATAAAGTGGATGCTTTAGATAAAGAGGTATAGATGTATTTGGGGGCTGAATTAGGGAACTTCAGAGAGTTGGGGAGTTTTTTAGGATTTTGGTAAGCTTTTGCCAAGCTGTGGTGATGGGCTGTAGTAAATTTTAGCTGAGCTGGGGAGAATTTTTGAGTGGTTGAAAATAACCGATTCGAGCTGCAGTGAGTTTTTAGGGTTGATGTGAGCTATTATTAAGCTTAAGACAGCCGGGCCTGGAGGAATTTTATAAACAAGGAGGGTGATTACTGTAGTGATTTCTGGAAGAAAGAGAATTGGGCTGATATTTGCCCTGGGATTTGCTGTGCTGCTGGTTGGCGGCGCGGCGCTGCTGCTGACCGGTGATTCGACTGTGGTGCTGGCAGAGGATTTGAGTGGAGTGAACGGAAAAGAAATCATGGATCGGGTCGATGATAATCATTTTTTAGCTTCGGCCCGGATGGAATCAGAGATGATAATCCGGGATCGGGACCGGGAGACTACTAAAGAAATGATTTCCTATATGGAGAGTGATGGTGAGGTCACCAATGCCCTGGTGGAGTTTGTTAATCCCCGGGATCGGGGGACTAAATATCTGCTGCTGGATGATGAGCTCTGGATGCACTATCCCGATGCCGAGGAACTGGTGCGGCTTTCCGGGCATATGCTGGAGCAGGGCATGATGGGCAGTGATTTTTCCTACCAGGATGCCCTGGAGTCGGAGAGGCTGACTGAACTTTATCAGTTTGAACTGGAAGGTGAGGAGACTCTGGATAATCGGCCGGTCTATCTGATCGATGCTGTGGCCCGGGAAGGTGAAGAGGTGGCCTATTATCAGCGCAAGTTCTGGGTTGACGCCGAGCGCTTTGTCGTTCTCCGGGAAGAGATGTATGCCAGAGCCGGTCGGGTGCTCAAGGAAATGGTGACCACCGAAGTTGAGGAGATTGAAGAGGGCCGCTGGTTTCCAGTTGAGATGGTGATGGAGGATCTGCTGCGAGAGGATACCGAAACGATTTACCGGGTCAATGAGATTGAGCTGGATTATGATATTCCTGAGAATATGCTTTCGGTGGAGGCTCTGGAGTAAGCAGCTTTGATTTAATCTGGTCTTGTAAAATATTATAGGAAAATAAAAGTATTACAATATAAAAAATGACAGGATTACAGCAAAACCGAGGGCCGGCAGAAGATTGCCGGCTTTTATTTTTGCTATTCCCAGGATGTTAAAGCCGATTCCTATGATCAAAAGGCCGCCAGTGGCGGTGAGCTGATTGATGACAGCCGGGGTTAAGAACATTTCTACCCGGGAGGCGAAGAGGGTTATGGTTCCCTGATAAAGGAGGACCGGGAGGGCGGAAAAACCAACGCCGAGTCCGGCTGTGGAGGCAAAGGCAATGGCGGTGGTGCCGTCCAGCAGGGATTTGGTCAGTAGCAGAGAGGGGTCTCCCTGGATTCCTTCCTGGATTGCCCCCATGATGGCCATGGCGCCGACGCAGTAGACCAGGCTGGCCTGGACAAATCCCTGAACAAAGAGGTCATTGCTGTTATTGAAGCGAGCTTTGATTGATTCGCCAAGCATGTTTAATCTTTTCTCTATTGTCAGTAGTTCGCCGGTTATTCCTCCCAGAACCAGGCTGAAAATTACAATCAGCATTCCTGTTGAGCCCTGAACTTCCAGGGCCATATCCAGACCGATCAGTATGACAGCCAGGGAGATGCCCTGCATAACAATCTTCTCTATGTTTTCGGAAAAATTGCTGCGGAAAATGACTCCCAGAATGCTTCCAGCGATGATGGCCGCGACATTTACCAGCGTTCCTGTCATGCTATCTCTCCTTGCGATGGTATTTTGGTGATTTTAGAAAGATAAACCCAGCAGGGATGAATATAAGATCAGCAGGGAGATCAGGAAGATAAGATTTGCAGGAGGTCTTCTTCCTGCCAGTCCCTGATAATCTGACATTCTCCCGGGTCGGAGGGCAGGGCCAGGGATACCTTACCCTGAAAGGATTTTTTGTCGCTGGCCATGGCTGTAAGGATATCCCGGGCGGGGATTTTGTCTCCGGATGCTCCCGAGGGCAGTTCAACCGGGAGGCTGTACTGCTGTAAAGTGGTGATTATCTCCTGAACCAGGTCGCTGCTGATTAGTTCCAATTTTTCTGCCAGGCGGGCTTCCTGTACCAGTCCGATGGCTACCGCTTCACCATGGGTCAGATGGGTGTAATCGGTCAGGGTTTCCAGGGCATGGGCCACTGAGTGTCCCAGATTGAGCCTGGCCCGGGGACCTTTCTCCTTTTCGTCCTCTTCCACAATCTTCCTTTTAATGTTGCAGGAACCGTAGATCATCTGAAGGAGCAGGTCGGGATTCTGCTGCTGGATTTCGGCAGCATTTTGCTGGAGGAATTTCAGGTAATCGTAATTGAAGCCGACGCCATGCTTGATTATCTCACCCATGCCGGTGATAAATTCCCTTTCGGCCAGGGTTGAGAGGGTGGCAACATCGATAAAAACCAGTTCGGGCTGATGGAAAGCGCCGATGATATTTTTGCCCCGGGGATGGTTGACGGCAACTTTGCCGCCGATGCTGCTGTCAACCTGGGCCAGCAGGCTGGTGGGAACCTGAACGAACTTGATGCCGCGCATGTAGGTGGCAGCCACAAATCCGGCCAGGTCGCCGACCACACCGCCACCCAGGCTGATTATTACCGAATTTCTTTCGAAATGTTGCTCGATGAGTTCATCGAAAAAACCGGCGGCTGTCTCCAGAGTTTTCGAGGCTTCACCGGGTCTGATGGTTCCGCTGCTTACTGTGAAGCCGTGCTCTTCCAGACTGGCAATCAGCTGGCTGCCGTAGAGGGGAAAGACATTGTCATCGGAAATGATAAATACTTTCCGGGTTTCGGGCAGGTGCTGCCGCAGGAGGTCACCGCAGCGGGAGAGATAACCGCTGGTAAAATATATTGGGTAGGCCTGACCGGGGATATTCACCGTCATTTTATCCAGGCTCACTGCTGAACTTCCGGGAGGACAGAGTGGTCCCGTGCTATCGGAGCTGGAGTTCTCAGAGCTGGAGCTGCTGGCTTTAGAGCTCCTGGAGCTGGAACTATTAGAACAGGGATTACTGGTATCGGAGCAACCGGGTCTGGAGCTGTCAGAGCTGGAGTTAGAAGCATTGGGCCCGGGACTGTTAGAGACGGGACTGACTGGTGCTGGCTCGCGATTGCCGGTATTTGAGTTATTGGTATTGTTTGTGCTGTTATTTTTAAGGGTTTCTTTATTTTCATTGAAATTAGGGTTTACGTTATTTAATTTTTCATTGTTTTCACTTCTGGTGTTTTTCTTCATGATTCAGCCTCCGATAGGAAATATAATTTTATCAGATTATTTACTCCTAGAAGTTTTTGAGGTAATATTATATACTGCTGATTATATACTGCTAGAAGACTGTTGTAAAACCCGGTTATCAAGTTAGTAGTAAAATTATATACTGCTAGAAGTTTTTAAGCTGCTCCAGATAGGAATTATAATTGCGTTTGATCTCCGTCATGCTGTCGCCGCCGGTTTTTTCAACCAGAGTTTGGGCCAGGATAATGGCGCTGACGGCTTCACCCACGATGCTGGCTGCCGGGACGGCACAGTTGTCGCTTCTTTCCCGGGCAGCGGTGGTTTCCTCCTTACTGTCGATGTGGACGGAATGGAGCGGTGTTGAAAGGGTGGGGATGGGTTTCATGGCTGCTCTAACAGTCAGCATTTCACCATTGGTGATGCCGCCTTCCAGACCACCGGCTCGATTGCTGGAGCGGTAAAAGCCGTGCTGATGGTCATGATAAATTTCATCGTGAAATTCGGAACCCGGCAGGGCTGCTCCGGCAAAACCGGCCCCGATTTCCACGCCCTTGATGGCCTGAATGCTCATCAGGGCTCCAGCCAGGCGGCCGTCCAACTTAAGATCCCAGTGGGTGTGGCTGCCCAGTCCTGGTGGCAGTCCGGTGATGACCACTTCAAAGACTCCGCCCACTGAATCACCTTTTTTCTTCCAGGCATCAATAAGTTCTTTCATTTTCCGGGTGGTTGACTCGCTGCCGCAGCGCAGGGGAGAGTTTTCCACTGTGGCAAAATATTCTTCCGGGTTAGATAAGCTGGAGAAATCAGAAAAACCAGGAGAATCAGAGGAATTGTAAGGTCCACCGGAACCAGGAGAACCAGGAAAACCTGTGTAATTGTTAGAATCGGAAGAATCGGAAGAATCAAGAGAATCAAGAGAATCAGAAGAATCGTGAGAATCAGGAGAATCGGGAGAACCAAAGGTACCGTGAGAACCAAAGAAATCGGGAGAAATTTGTTGATGAATATCTAGCCAATTCGGCGAGGTGATTGAGCCGATCCGGGTGACATGAGAATAAACCCTAATATCAAACTCTGCCAGGAACTGACGGCAGATAGCACCGACAGCACTGCGGGCAGCGGTTTCCCGGGCGCTGGCTCTTTCCAGGACATTGCGCATATCCCGAAAATTGAATTTCTGGGCTCCGGGCAGATCGGCATGACCGGGACGGGGTTTTGTAACTTTGCGGCTGTTTTTATCTGACTCGACTGTTTCATTAGTTTTATCATTGTTTGGTCCTGTTTCCCTTGGCTCGATGGCCATCACTGACTGCCAGTTTTCCCAGTCTTTGTTCTTGATTCTGAGAGTGAGGGGGGTGCCCAGGGTAATTCCCTGGCGGACCCCGGAGGTGATGATGGCCTGATCGCTCTCTATCTTCATCCGGCCGCCCCGGCCATAGCCCCCCTGACGGCGGGCCAGCTGGTGATTTAATTCCTGAAAATTAATTTTAAGCCCGGCGGGAAGCTGTTTGATAATGGCGGTAACTTCCGGTCCATGGGATTCTCCTGCAGTTAAGTATTCAAACATGATAATCTTTCCTTTCCTTATAAACTTCCTGGTGAAATCGAACTTCATTAGTAAAGCCTCATGCCTCTCTGGGACACAACAATATCTGACGAGGTATGGATAGGACAGTTTAATTTATTCCGGGTTATCGAGTTTAACTCTAGCCCGGGCGGCTGAGGTCATAAGCTGGTGGACTGCTTCTGGATTGGAATTTTCCACTGCCTGCTGCAGCTTTTCCAGGTTGGTGATATAATCCTGAAGGATGGCAGAAATATTCTCCTGATTGCTGAAGATGATGTCCTGCCAGATCCCGGCATCGCTGGCGGCAATCCGGGTGGTATCGCGGAGGCCGCTGCCGGCCAGTTCCAGAGCCCGCTGGCTGTTCGGTTGTTCGGCGATGGTCTGCATCAAAGCTGAGGCTGCCAGCTGGGGCAGATGGCTGATCCAGGCCAGATAGCGGTCGTGATCAGCGGGAGTGAACTGGTAGACCCGGGCTCCCAATTTTTCCAGGATTGCTGTCAGCTGTTTGACCCTGCTTTCCGGCGTCCGGGGCAGGGGAGTCAGCACAAAGGGAGCACCGGCAAACATGTTAGGATTGCTCCACTTCACACCGCTTTTTTCCGAACCGGCTATGGGATGGCCACCAATAAAATAGGGGCCGGGGATATCGGCAGGACTTGTCTCAGAGCTGCCAGAGTTATCAGAGCTATCGGTAAAGGGATTTGCCGGTTTCTTTGATTTTTCAGGCTGCTGCTCTCCGGTTGAGGTATCACCGGGGGCCTGCCCTTTGGGATTTGCCTGATTCCGATAATTTATAAACATTTTTTTAGCCTGCTGCAAAATTTCCTGCTTGGTACTGCCAAGATCCATAACCAGAGTACTGGAGGAGAGATAGGGATATATTTTCTCCAGGGTTATGGTTATGGCAGCGGTGGGAACTGCGATAATAACAAGTTCGGCTTCTTTGACTGCCGCAGTTGGGTCAGACGATGCTGTATCAATTATATCAGCTTTGCGGGCAGCCTGCAGGGCAGAATTTTCCCGGTCCCAGCCGATGATTTCTTTGCAGATATCATTTTTCCTGAGGGCGCCGGCCAGAGAACCACCCATCAGGCCTACTCCGATTATAGCGGTGCGAGAGATTTTTTCCACTGAGACTGCCTCCCCCTGATTAATTCTTTGTTTCAATATTTTTCTTATTTAAACTATATTTTTCTTATTTAAACTGTAACTGTAACTGTTTATTTGTATTAATTAACTGTAAATGTTTAATGGTTTTCATTAACTGTTTGCTGTTCTTAAATTGCTGAGTGTTTAGCATGATATTTTTCATAATATTGCCGAGAGCCAGAGTATACCTCTGCTTTATATTTCTAAGTGTCATTGAGGTCCCCTGTTTACCTTGTTGAGCGTCAGAGAGACTTCGTTCAAATTGCTGGAGACCAACGGAGCCTTTGATTACATTGGCTGGAATAAGCAAGAGATTTTGTTTATATCGCTGAAGGCCAGCGGGTACCCTGACTTTCTCCCAGAGATTCATGAATCATCTTGATATCTGCCATTAGCTGGGCGAATTTTTTCAACTTTAAGGACTGAGGTCCGTCGGAGAGGGCTTCTTTGGGATTGGGATGGACCTCCACGAGCAGACCGTCAACGCCTACAGCGATGGCTGCCCGGGCCATGGGATTGACCAGTTCCCAGCGGCCTGTGCCGTGACTGGGATCGACGATTACCGGCAGGTGGCTGAGCTCATTAACCATCGGGACTGAACTTAAGTCCAGGGTGTTGCGGGTTTCTTCTCCAAAGGTGCGAATGCCCCGCTCGCAGAGGATTACCTGCTGGTTGCCCTCGCACATGATGTATTCTGCGGCCAGCAGCCATTCTCTAATGGTGGCTGACATACCACGCTTCAACATGGCTGGCTTGTCAAGTTTGCCGATGGCTGACAGCAGAGGATAGTTCTGCATGTTGCGGGCCCCGATTTGAATTATATCGGTGTATTCAGCAACGAGTTCCAGATGGTCGAGATCCATAAGTTCGGTAATGATTTTCAGCCCCGTTTCCTGACGGGCCTGATCCAGCAATTTCAAGCCTTCCTCGCCGAGCCCCTGGAAAGAATAAGGGGAGGTTCGGGGTTTGAAGGCTCCGCCCCGGAGAACTTCGGCTCCGGCTTCCTTAACTGCTCTGGCGGTGGTCATCAGCTGCTCTTCATTTTCCACGGCACAGGGCCCGGCCATAACCACCGGCTTCTCGCCCCCGATTTTAACTTCACCGACTTCAATCACTGTCTTCTCCGGTTTGAACTTCCAGCCCGTCAGTTTATAGGGGTCAAGAATGGGAATGACCTTTTCCACTGAGGAAAAGGAAGCCAGGCGGCTCTGCACCTGCTCCTTACCAGCGGTGTCTCCAATCAGGCCGATAATAGTAGTTTCGACCCCCTGGGACAGATGGGCTTCAAATCCTTCCTCTTTAATTACCTCCAGAATTTCGTCCAGATCCTGCTGATCACTTTGGCTTTTCATTACTACAATCATTTTCATCACCTCTGATTTAAATTTTGAGTTTAGTTTAGCCAGGTGTTCCTTCTGCCTGTCCTTTTCCCAACTGATTTTTAGTTTTTCGTTTAACCCCCTGTTCTGGCTGATATTTTCAGGATTTTGGCTCAGAAAAATTTTCAACCTTTCAACTTAGAAACTAACCTAACAATTTAGAAATTAACTTAGAAACCAGATAAGAACCAGATAAGCCCTCAAAAAACCATTAAACCATCAGATAAACTAAAAAAAGCCGCCCCTGATCCAGGGCGACATTGTCGCGGTACCACCTGATTTTGATCTCTTTTTCTTTGCGAGCCATGAAACAGGGAGCTCTCAATCTACCGGCTCTGAAATCTGTTACTTCTCCTAAAAGTTAAGGAGGGTTTAGTTGCTTTTTGCTAAGGTTTTGGTGCTCTTTGCTAAAATGCTCAATTTGCTTAATGATACTCCCTGGCGCCCAATAATATTCTTCCAATTATATTAGATGGTGATCAATAATGGTAATCAATAAAGAAACAATTTGATGTGATACCATGATTAGTGGTAATTGGAGAATAATTTGAGAAAAGAGCTTAATTGCTCATTGAACTGCTCTTTTGATCATTGAGCACAACATTGGCCGAACTCTGGTAGGGGGCTAAAAAATTAATGGATTTCAACCGGTCAGAGTTCTGCCAAAAATTTAGCTAAAGAGACCAAACCTTAGAAATAAGCTCAGAAATAAGCCGGATTTCAGAAAAGAGATCATCTCTCTTGGAAGCGGTGCGCCGAAAAATTTTGCCTTGATACTCCGGGCAGACACTTCCTCACCGGGTAACGACGGAAGACGGCCGGGCTTAATTGGTTTTACCCTTTCAGCTGGCAACTCCGGGGTGTAATTCGGCCGGGAAATAACCGGTTTGCAGCAGCCACCGGTTCTCTCAAAACTTTGCTGCTATTTCCCAGGCTTACTGATCCCCTTCATGGTTTTTAATTCAGTCAATTAAATTGTTAAGAAAGATTATAGCAGTAATCCTCTGGTTTGTCAAATTATTTAGGTGAAACTTTTATATTTTTTTGTTTCGTTTCTTTGTTTAATTTCTTTGTTAATTTGTTCCAGTCAATATTTTTGGTATGTTTTATGATGTATTGAAGTGTGTTAAATTAGTGAGTTATATTTATGCTTTATGTTTAAGCTTTATATTTAAGCTTTATATTTATGATTTATGAAATTTACAGACCTTTACAGGCTGTTGCGGGGCTTAAAAGCTATTTTTCAGGGCAACTCCCAAGGACAGGACAAACTCAAGCTTCAAATAAATTTTAAGAAAGAGAACATATAAATTTCTGGCACGTAAACTGGCAATACGCGAAAACTGGCATTAAGCACACATTAAGAACGAGCATTTTACGCGAGAACTTAAGGGAAAAGAGAAATAGGGAAAAAAGAAATCAGCGTGGCTGTTCATTCAATAGGAAAATGTGGCTGTTCATTCAATAGGAAAATCAGGGTGACCATTTAATGTGACCATTTAATAATCTTACAACCAGGGCAGCATTCTCTTTGGGCAGCCACCATTACAAGCAGCCACCATTACATCCAATCAGCTGTGACTAAGCTGGGGCTAAGCGAAAGAGTTATGGTTTACAGTTCGGCCAGGATATCCAAAAAACCGGGAAAGGAAACTGAAATTACTTTGCTGTTGTCAATAGTGATCTCCCGGTCTGCCGCCAGCCCTGCTACTGCCATTGCCATGGCAATCCGGTGGTCATGATAGCTTTTTACGGTCTCACCACCGGCCAGAGATACCGGTCCTGTGATTTCCAGGCCGTCTTCCTTTTCTTTGACCCCGGCTCCCAGGCGGTTGAGTTCCCGGGCGGTAGCTGCCAGGCGATCGGTTTCCTTGACTCTCAATTCTTCAGCATCGCTGATCACTGTGGTTCCTTCAGCCCGGGTTGCCAGAACTGCCAGCACTGGAATTTCATCAATCAGGCTGGGTATGATATCACCGGAAAGCTCAATAGCCTGCAGGGGGCCGGAAGTGATTTCCAGGTCAGCCACCGGTTCCCCGCTGATTTCCCTTTTATTTTTGATATCGAGCCGGGCTCCCATTTTATCCAGAGCAGTTAAAATGCCGCTGCGGGTGGGATTGATACCGACATTTTCAATCGTCAGCTGGCCTTTGGAGACCATCAGGGCTGCCGCCAGCAGGAAGGAAGCCGAAGAGATATCACCGGGCACGGTCAGATTGTAGGGTTTCAGCCGGGGAGGGGCGCTGGCGTCCAGGGTGATAACTCCATCCTCTATTTCCAGCGGTACTCCGGCAGCCTGCAGCATTCTTTCAGTGTGGTCGCGGGAAGGAGCCGGTTCAACAACTGTAGTTTTTTCTCCGGTATAAAGGCCAGCCAGCAGCAGGCAGGATTTAACCTGAGCACTGGCCACCGGTTGATGAAAGGTTATCCCGCTGAGACTGGTACCATGGATGCTGAGAGGGGCCAGGCCCTGCTGACGGGACCAGATTCTGGCTCCCATTTCTGAAAGCGGTTCGGTGACCCGGGCCATGGGACGGGAGCGAAGAGAGGAATCTCCGGTCAGCACAGAATAGAAATCCTGGGCGGCTAAAAGTCCGGTCAGCAGGCGCATGGTGGTACCAGAATTGCCGCAGTCCAGTACATCTTCAGGTTCCTGGAGGCCCTGGAGGCCTCGGCCTTCAACCAGATAGCGTCCGGTATCGGCTCTGGTTATTTTGATTCCCAGCTGCCGCATTATTGCCAGAGTGCTGAGACAATCATCGGCTTCCAGCAGGCCGGTAATGGTGCTGGTGCCTGCAGCCAGAGAACTTAGCATCAGAGAACGGTGTGAGATGGATTTATCTCCGGGGACAGAAACGGTTCCCTGGAGCTGCTGTCGGGGTGAAATTACTGCCTGTTCTGGGGAGCGGGAAGGGCTGTTGTCTGCTGTTTTTTCCTTCATGGTGATTGACCTCCTGTTTTTAATGGTAACATTATTTATTGGAATAGGACATTCTCCTGCGAGTTAATGTCAAAAGATCTATGAAAGAACCAGAGAGAAGACAGGGGGGCAGGTAAATAGTGCTTTTGATTTTCAAGGTATGTTTTAAGGTGGGTTTTAAGTTTAGTCTTTTTGACATTGTAATTGAGAAAGATAAATAAAAAGCCGCCCCGGATACAGGGCGACATAATTACTGTGCCACCTTTTTTGGCAGAAATACATATCCTATCCTGAAAATTTCAGCTGATTATGAGTTTTTAATATGATTATGAGTTCCAGTAGTGAGTTTCATATGATTGTGAGTTCCAGTAGATTGGCTGATTTAGCAGAAACTGATTTAGCTAAATCAGAATTGATTAATTTAACTGACTAAATTGTTAAAAGAAATTATAGCAGCAAAACTTTAGTTTGTCAAACCTGATTTACGGTTCTGATTCTTTATTCTTTACAGGATTGTCAAAACAGAATTGTCAAACTGGATTAGCAAACCGAATTATTAAATCGGGCTGGCAAACAGGTTTCATTATATTTTCAGGACATGATATCCATGAGATTGTTTTACATTGGGTTACATAAAGTTATCGGTGATTGGGATAGTTTATTACTTTGTTTTCCCAGGTGCGGATGGTGACATGGTCCCGGCCCCGGGAGATGACATATTCCGGAGAAACGGGGGTTTTACCCAGTCCACCGGGGGCATTGATGATATACTGGGGTATGGCCATGCCCGAGGTATAGCCCCGGAGTTTTTCCATAATTTCAATGCCATCATCGACCGAGGTTTGAAAATGAGAGGTGCCGATGACCTGTTTAGCATGAAAAATATAGTAGGGCTTGATTCGGGCCTGAAGAAGCTCCTGATTCAGGCATTTCATAACATGGGGATCATTGTTGATTCCCCTGAGCAGAACGGCCTGGTTCCCCAGTGGGATTCCGGCCCGGGACAAAAGTTTACAGGCGGCAAAGACCTCTTCGGTCAGTTCCTTGGGGTGGTTGACCTGGGTGTTGAGATAAATCGGATGATACTCTGCCAGCATGTCGCATAAATTCTCGGTTACCCGCTGAGGTACCGTTACCGGCATCCGGGAGCCAATTCTGATTATTTCCACATGAGGAATGGAACGGAGTTTCCGGATGACCTCTTCCAGACTGCCGGTTTCCAGAGTTAGGGGATCGCCGCCGGTCAGGAGAACATCCCGGATTTCTTCGTTATCCCTGATATACTGAATTGATTCCTCGATAATCTGACTGTCGACATGCTGGTCAACCTCGCCGATTTCCCGTCGGCGCTGACAGTGCCGGCAGAACATGCCGCAAATGTTGGTAAGCTTGATAATCAGGCGGTCAGGGTATCTTCTGGTAATTACTCCGGCGGGATTGGTCAGTTCCTCGTTCATGGGATCGGGCTCACCGCCGTTTGCTTCCAGCTCCCGGACCTGGGGGATTGATTGTTTTCTGATGGGACAGCTTTTATCTTTGGGATTGATGAGGCTGAGAAAATAGGGAGAGATCGACCAGCGGTATTTTTCTTCTACTGCCTTTATTTCCTGAAGCTCCTCAGAAGAAAGTTCGACAAAGTTTTTCAGCTCCTCTACAGTGGAGATGCGGTTTTTAATCTGCCATTTCCAGCTGTTCCAGTCCTCGAGGGTGGCAGCAAAATGGCGCAAAATTTTCTCCCGGCGTTCAGCAAAGGTTTTTTTCATCTCCCGGCCCTTTTTTATTTCGGGTAACTGCTGGCGGTAATTCTCAATTCTCTTTTTCAGCTCCCAGGCTCTTTCCAGTGAGAGTTCTCTCTTTTTATCGGGGCTGATAATTTCTTTTTCAGGCTGCTTATTTTCAGAATTATGCGTCCCATTACTGTTAGAATTTTTCATAGAAAACACCTCCCTGCCTGTGGCAGTATGCTTGTTAATACTCGCTGCTCAACAGGCAATTTATAAAAATTTGTTAAGTTAACAGGCAATTACAAAAATTTAAGGGCTGTTAAGTCAGCTCAGGAAGCAGTTATTTTGTTTGTTGAAGTCCTAAAGCAGATTTTTTAAAATTAAACCAGAGGACTGATTAAGTTAAGAATCTGAGATTCGGTTATAACAATAATTGAGGTACTCTAGATTATTAAAGATAATAGAATGCTGAATAGATTTACAAACTTGAAAATTTATTATGGGCTCTGTTATAAGTACAATTAGCAGGACCTGTCATTTTCCGGCAGTGTTTTCCTCTTCCAGGAGATTTATTATTCTTAAAGTTGAAAGCAGCAGCAGGCCTGGTATCAGGAGCAGAACAATTGAGGCCCCTACCAGCACGGCAATTGCCATAGTTTCTGGAATATCGAGCATATGAATTAGCGAGTGCTCGGAAATAAAATTGGTGCCGAGAATAAAGTACAGAGAAAATAAAGAACTGCCGAAGAGAGTAATACCCGCCAGTGCCAGCAAAACCTTTAAAATTGAGACCAGCAATTTTTAACCTCCCCCTTAAGAGCCCGGCTTTTCATAAAAGGTTTTTTATAACCAGTCTAAAATTTTCCAGGAGACAGTTTAGTGGTTCCCCCACAAATAGGTCTTTTCCGCAAATCTAAAACTAAAATAATACTATATGCTAAATTGATTTGATCTGCAGCCCATTACATTGAACCCAATTATATAGCATTATATAGCAAACCATTATATATAGTAGCAAAAATAATATTGGTACCATTATGGGAGCAAATCATTTAGTTCTTTAAAATTAACCTTATTTAATTTAAAATTAACCTTCTGAAAATAGAAAACTGGAGTATATTGATTATGAAAATAGCTTGATGTTTAAAATTGCTGCAATAATTTCCCTTAATAATATTTAATAATATTCAAACAAAAATCAGGATAAAATGGGTAAAAAATCTCTACGTAACAATAATATCAAGAAAATTCACCCAGTGCAAATTAATTTTTTTTATTGCCGGCAAATGTGTTATAATAAATATGGGAATGTATGCCCAGGTTTAAATTGAGTTTAAATCAGGTTTCATATTTTCAGATTTGATTCAAATCTGATTCAAAACTGATTCGAATTTGATGCTGTATATTTTGCTGAGCTAATTTAGAGGAGGTACTTATTTTGGGTTGCGGTCTGCCGTTTTTGGGAGCGTTGATTGGTTTTATTCTGTTTAATATTCCTGGTGCAATACTGGGAGGGCTGCTGGGGTACTATTTATCCGATCAAAAAATTGAAAGGAGATATTACAGCAGCGATGGGTATCAGCAGGACAACCAGGGATATTACCGGAGACAGTCTGGGGGCTACGGCACTGCTGTTAAACAGCAGGAGTTTTTTGTCCAGCTTTTTTCATTGCTGGCAGCCTTTGCCCGGGCTGATGGTCCGATAACTGGAGAAGAAAGGGAAATAGTTAAAAAAATTGTTCGGAGAGATCTGCGGATGGGAACCGGGGCTGCCCGGCAGGCCCTGGCCTATTTTGCCAGGGCGGGGCAGAACCCTCAGGTGTTTTCGCAGACCGCGGAAAAGCTGGCTTCGCTGGTGGCCTTTAACCCCGGCATTCTGGGGACAGTTTATCAGATGCTGCTCAGGCTGGGTGAGGCCAATCAGGGAATGAGCCAGCAGCAGCAGGATCTGCTGGAGGAGGCGGAAGTTATTTTCCGGCTTGATCAAAGCTACTCCAGCAGCTATTCTGGAAATTATTCTGGTGGGGCTCAGGGCAACTGGTCGGGCAGCTATTCCGGCGGGGCTCAGGGCAGCCAGGGGTATGGCAATTACGGCCCGGGCCAGCAGGCTCCAGCCAGGAAATTGAAACAGGCTTATAAGACGCTGGGTTTATCGTCCCAGGCCAGCAAGAGTGAGATAAAAAAGCGCTACCGGGAACTGGTGAAAAAATATCATCCGGACCGGATTATTGCCAAGGACCTGCCGGAGGAGTTTGTCAAAACGGCCCAGAAGAAATTTGCTGAGATTCAGTCGGCCTACGAAACCATCATGGAGCAACACAGCTGACTTTACTCCGGCTGGTAGCCCCTGACTGTTGTTTATAAGGGGTGAAATAGGGGGCTCAAATAAAGTGCTGCTGTTCATCCTGAGCAGGCTTAAGCAGGGTGAAAATGTTTTTTTCGGACTTATTTATTACGCGGTAAATCCCGGTTATTGCGATGGAATTCCTGGTGCTGGCGGGCCAGCTCCTGATAGGTTTCCGCCGATTCTTCAATTTTCTGGCGCTCTTCAGAATTTGTTTCCCGGATAATTTTACCGGGCAGACCGACTACCAGGCTCCCGGCAGGAATTTCGGTATCTTCTGGAATTAGAGCTCCGGCGCCAATTATGGAATATTTCCCGATTCTGGCGTTATTCATGATGGTGGCGCTCATACCAATCAGGCAGTTATCGGCGACCTGACAGCCGTGCAGAATTGCGGAATGGCCTACAGTCACATTGCTGCCGATAATCAACGGGGTGTCGAAGTCATTGTGAAGGGTGGAGTTGTCCTGGATGTTGGTGCCGGATCCAATGGTGATTTTTTCCATATCAGCTCTGGCAACCACATTGGGCCAGAGGCTGGAATTTTCCCCGATCTTTATTTCTCCCATAATCTGGACTCCGGGAGCCAGAAAAACGCTTTCGGGATAGCGGGGCTTTTGTCCTAAAAAGTTTTTTGTCACGGTGATCACTCCTTGAAAATATTGTAATTTGCTTGATAAAAGATCTTTGATTTAATATAATGATACCATGGATTAAGGTCTGTGATAAGTTCTAGAGTTAAGAAAAGCGGCAGGAGAGCGACAGGTAATTTAATCCAGGGAATTTTTTGGAACTTGAAGTGCTTTTTCAAAGAGAGTATATCCAGAGAGAATATACAACATAAAATAAAAATAAGGTGATAAGTTTGCAGGTGAAAGAAAATCAGGGGATGAGCCGGCAGGAAAATAAAAATAATCGGATAATTATTTTTGGGGGGACCTTTGATCCTCCCCATCTGGGACATTTGATTATTGCCGAGCAGGCCCGGGAACAGCCTGGCTGTGATTATCTCCTGCTGATGCCGGCCGGGATCCCGCCTCATAAGGGGACAGGGTCGGTTTCTCCGGCTGAGATTCGCCTGGAGATGCTGGACCGGGCGGTCGATAACAATCCCGGACTGGTGGTTTCTCGATATGAGATTGAAAGGTCAGGTGCCTCCTACACGGCCAGAACCCTGCGGCATTTTCTAAAGAGATTTACCGGTGTTTCCCTGATAATCGGGGCTGATTCCCTGGCTGAAATATTCACCTGGCGGGAGCCGGAATTTATTCTTACCAGAGGCCAGCTTTTGGTGGCGCCCCGTCCGGGCTATGATATCGAGGAGCTGCTGAAGCAGGACAGCCTTCAGGATTACCGGGAAAGAATTGTTCCTCTTGATACCGGGCTGATGGAGATCTCATCCAGTCAGATCCGGAAACGAGCAGCCCGGGGACAGAGCCTGCGCTATCTGGTTCCGGAATCGGTGAGAGAGTATATTGGAGAGCAGGGGCTTTATGAACTATAAGAGAAGATTCATAAGCTGCAAAAGAACAGAAAAGAGCTGCAAAAGAACAGAGGCTTTATTGGTTTTATTAATGGTGAGAGAAGATTCATTAACTGCGGGCAAGCTTTGTGATTTTCAGAATCAATCGGGAGATAGATTCGGGAGATAGATATATGGTAATTTCGGAGAAAAATGTTTCAAACATAAGAAAACAGCTGGCCGGGGAGCTTAAGCCGGAGATTTACCGGCACAGTCTGAGGACGGCGGAAACTGCCAGAGAGCTGGCGAAGATCCACCAATCAGCTCCACAAAAGGCCTATCTGGCGGGACTGCTCCATGATTACTGCCGGGGCTGGCCCCGGGAGAGACTGCTGAAACTGCTGCAGGATTCACGCTGGCAGCCGGACCGCTGGGAAAGGCAGCCGGGAAGGCTCCTGCATGCTCCGGCTGCTGCTGAGATGGCCGAAAAGAAATTTAATCTTACTGATATGAGCCTGCTCCGTGCTATTCGCTATCATACCATCAGTAATCCTCAATCGGACAGGCTGGGAATGATTGTTTATCTGGCTGATAAAATTGAGCCGGATAGAGAATATTTTGAAGCAGAGGAGATTAAAAAACTGGCCGGAGAGGATTTAAATCAGGCTCTGCTGGCCAGCGCTGACAGCACCATCAGATATTTACTGGACTGCAAGGTAATTATTCACCCCAATATCATAATACTACGTAACAATTTATTAGGGGGTTAACTGCTTATGTCGAAAAGATATGCCCGGGAGAAGGTGCCCTTAAAAAGCAAACTATTTATTAGTGCTCTGATTGTTGTCATAGCTCTGGGGCTGGCAGCAGATATGTTTTTAAGCACCGAGTTTACCGTTCAGAGCAATAGTGTTTTCTCCAATTCCAGGGTTAATGTTCTAATTACCGGTCATGACGAGGATCATTACGGGATCAGCCGGGCTGATACCGTTATTATTGCCAGCATAGATGTTGAGGACAAGAAGGCCGGGCTGCTGTTTGTTCCCCGGGATACCAGGCTCAGGATTCCAGACAGAGGATCCAACCGGATTAATGCAGCCTATGCCTTTGGCGGACCCAGGCTGGTTTCCCGGGCTCTGGAGGATTTTCTTGATATAGAAATTGATTATCATGTTGATCTGGATTTTGATGGTTTTGTGAAAATCATTGATGCTCTGGGCGGGATCGAGATTGAGGTAGAGCAGCATCTGCGTTATCGGGATGAGGCTGCTGATCTGACTATTGATATTCCTCCCGGCAGACAGACTCTAACTGGTGAGGATGCTTTAAAATATGTCCGTTACCGGGGAACCCACGGAGATATCGGCCGGGTTCGCCGGCAGCAGAAATTTATCGAGGCCCTGGTGGACCAGGTGTTAAGCCCCCAGACCGTTACCCGAATTCCGGCTCTTATTCAGGAAACCCTGCGGGGTATTAAAACTGATGTTCCAGTGCAGGATGTTGTGGCCTTTCTCAATGTCGCCAAGGATCTGGACCTGGCCCGGCTGGAAACAGCCAAGCTTCCTGGAAGGCCGGAATATATCAATGGTGCCAGCTACTGGATTGCTGATGAGAGAGAGACTGAGGTGCTGGTTAACCAGCTGATCAGGAGTAAGGAGTATCTGACGAATACCGGGGTGGAGCTCACAATTTTTAACGGTAACGGAGTACCCGGACAGGCCGGCAGCATGGCGGAAAGGCTGGAGCGCTACGGTTTTAACGTGGATAGGCTGGCTAATGCCGACCACTATAATTATCAGGAGACCAAAATTTATTATTTTTCTCAGGAGCAGCAGCAGGTGGCTGAAAATATTCAGCAGTATATCGGGGGTCGAACGATTCAGGAAAATCCTCCGGAGGATGAGGATTACAGCAGTAGGATAGAGATTATTGTGGGTAGAGATATTCTGGAAAATGAAGAAGGAGAGGATGGTGAAGCCGCTTAATGACAGATTTAAGGGAAGAAAATCTGGCCAGAGAAATTGCCCGGATTGCCGAGGATAAAAAGGCTCAGGATGTGGTGATTCTGGAGGTCTCTGAGCTGACCACGGTGACCGATTATTTTGTGATTATGAGCGGGCAGAATGAGGTTCAGGTTAAGGCCATTGCCCGGGAGATTGAAGAGGAATTGAGCGAGCAGGGGCTGGAGCCCTACCGCCAGGCTGGCAAAGATCATGGACGCTGGATCCTGCTGGATTATCGGGATTCGGTGGTGCATATTTTTCACCGGCAGGAGCGCTCCTTTTATGATCTCGAGAGGCTCTGGGCTGATGCGGAGGAGATCTTAGAGAAGGAGTCCGGGTAATTCCAGGTTAGTCTGAGATTAAGAGGGATAATCAGAAAATTTGAGAAAGACAGGCACAGTCGACAAAGGTTCTGGCGCGTAAAGCAAAAAATTGGCTGCTTTTGCGAAATAATACCATTGATCATTTTCCTGTATGTGGTCATTATCCTTTGCGTGTGGAAAAGCATGAGTGATATTCGTGTGGAAAAGCATAAGTGATATTTATGTGTAATGTGTCTGAAAACTTCAAAATTAATGTTAATATTAATGAATTGTGGTGGCTTTAAGAGAGATTGTTGCGGCCTTAAAAAGAGTTTGAAAAATGGTTTATAGACATGAAAATATTTTAAGATTATGAGAAGACTTGACAGGTAATTTGATTGTGATTATAATATTAGGTATAACAAAGTGTTAAAAATAAT
>SLJX01000115.1 GCA_007134885.1 Halanaerobiaceae bacterium | reverse complement strand
TTTGATTTTTAAATATGATTTTCAATAATTCATTAAATATCTAATAACAGTAGTTTTATTAATTTATTACATGACTAATAATGGTAGGAAGAAGAGCTTGCGACTGTCACAGTCAAGAGAATAAACCTGGCTCTAATCGAAAAAATGGCGCTTGATAGCGCTGAGGAGATAAAATTATCAGTTAAGGAGATTAAACCATTAAGGAGATATAACTATGGGTAAAAACATTCTGCTGGGAATAACCGGCGGCATTGCCGCCTATAAGACGGCTGCGGCAGCCAGCGCACTGACCAAGCAGGGGCATAATGTATTTACAGTGATGACCGAGTCAGCCTGTGAATTTATTTCACCTCTGACCTTTCAGTCCCTGACCGGCAACCCGGTGGAGGTTGATATGTTCAGCCCTCCCGACCGGTTTGAAGTAAAACACATCAGTCTGGCTGATCGGGCTGACATTACCCTGGTGGCGCCGGCCACCGGAAATTTTATTGGCAAACTGGCAGGAGGAATTGCCGATGACCTGCTCTCAACCATAATCATGGCCACCAGATCAAAGGTGCTGATTGCTCCAGCCATGAATGTTAATATGTATGAAGATGTCTCCTTTCAACGAAATCTCTCAATCTTAAAAGAGCGGGGTTATCAGATAATTGAACCAGAGAGCGGCTATCTGGCCTGCGGTTATGAGGGAACCGGGCGGATGCCAGAAGCTGAGATGCTGGTAAAAAGTATTCTTAGTCATCTGACCATCAGTGATCTGGATGGCCTGAAATTTTTAGTTACTGCCGGACCAACCCGGGAGCCGCTGGATCCCGTACGTTTTATGTCCAACTATTCCAGCGGCCGAATGGGCTATGCTCTGGCTGACAGGGCAGCGGCCCGGGGAGCAGAGGTTACTCTGATTTCCGGACCCACGGCTCTTAAACCCCCGGCTGGAGTTAGACTGATCAGGGTGGAACAGGCCCGGGAGATGCAGGAAGCGGTGCTGGAGGAGTTTGCTGATAAACAGGTAATCATAATGGCCGCTGCTGTGGCCGATTATCGCCCGGCTGATTATCATGAGGAAAAGATAAAAAAACAAGAAAATAATCTGAAGCAGATTAGCCTGAAACAGAACCCCGATATACTGACAGCTGTTAGAGAGGCTAAAGCTAAAGAGCAGATTCTGGTGGGATTTGCTGCTGAAAGCGGTAGAATTTTGGAAAAAGCCCGGGACAAGTATCAGCGCAAGGCCCCGGATATACTGGTAGTTAATGATATTTCCCGTTCCGATCGGGGATTTGCTGCTGAAACCAATGCTGGTTTTATTTTTACAGGCGAAGAAGAGCTTGAACTTACTTTGAGGAGTAAGACTAAATTTGCTGAAGCTGTTCTAGATGAAATAAAAGACTGGCTTTAAGAACTGGAGGTTGATATTTTATGGATCCTGTTGCTTTTACCATCGGCCCTCTATCTGTCAGATGGTATGGAATTTTAATAGTTCTAGGCATCATAATCGGCCTGTTTTATCTGATCTCGCAGGGCAAAAGAGAGGGTTATGACAGTGAGACCTGGCTGGACTTTTTGCTGATTTCGCTGCCGCTCGGTTTTGTAGGTGCCCGACTCTACTATGTTATTTTCAATTATGATTATTATCTGGCCAACCCCGGGCAGATTTTTAATGTGCGGGGAGGTGGTCTGGCCATTCACGGCGGGGTGCTGGTAGGGCTAGTTGTCACTTATCTATTTATTAAAAAAAGAGGACTGGATTACTTAAAAACTCTGGATATCCTGGCCCCGGCCATTCTGATAGCCCAGGGTATAGGACGCTGGGGAAACTTCTTTAATCAGGAAGCTTACGGTCATGCTGTTTCGGCAGAAACTCTGAGCTGGCTGCCGGAGTTCATCAGAGAGGGCATGTTCATTGAGGGTGCCTATCATCATCCTGCTTTTCTCTATCAGTCTCTCTGGAATTTCTTTATTTTTGCTCTGATTTATTTTTTTGTCAACAGCAGATTTTACCGGCCTGGCCGGGGCCTGGCTTTTTACCTGATAGGCTATTCTGCCGGCCGATTTGTGATTGAGGGAATCCGGCTGGATAGCCTTTATCTGGGAGGATTTAGAATTGCCCAGCTGGTCAGCCTGGCCATGATTGCTGCCGGACTAGGGATTTACTACTATACAGTTCAGAGGGAAGAGGGTCTTACGAGAGGTTAACAGTCTGAAGATAAATTTAATTTTTTAACTTTTTTCGAGAAATATCAGGGAATTTTGTTAGAAAATAGTTGCAGAGAAATATTACAGTCAGATTTACAGCCAAGAGGCAGGATAATTTGACAGGCGCAGCAGCAGATGAAGCAGGATATAAACAGCGTTACATCAGGAGAAAAAGAAATTAAAGTAGGTGAACAGGTTTAGCATATAAGAAGAGCAGTTTAAACAGGAAAATAAGAATAAAAACAGGATTAGAGCAGACAAACAGGATTAAAAGGCAAACAGGATTAAAATATATAGTCAGGATTTAGGGATTAGAGACAGCACTATAAAATTCAACAGGGCAGGAAAGGAGTTGGCCATGAAGGGAAGGCGCTTAATTACTTCGGAATCGGTAACGGAAGGACATCCCGATAAGCTGGCAGATCAGATTTCCGATGCCATACTGGATAATATCCTGGCCCAGGATCCCAAAGCCCGGGTAGCCTGTGAAACCTTTGTTACCACGGGTCTGGTCCTGGTATCAGGTGAGATTACCACAGATTGCTATGTTGACATAACTGAGATAGCCCGGCAGAAGGTGGTTGATATAGGCTATAACCGGGCCAAATATGGTTTCGACGGGGAAACCTGTGCGGTATTAACAGCAATAGATGAACAGTCCGGAGATATTGCCCAGGGTGTTGATAAAGCTAAAAATGCCTCTCAGGGAGAGGAGGAACTGGGGGCGGGAGATCAGGGAATAATGTTCGGTTACGCCTGCCGGGAAACTCCGGAACTGATGCCTCTGCCTATTACCCTGGCTCACAGGCTGGCCCGCCGGCTGGCCCGGGTCCGGAAGGATAAAATACTGAGTTACCTGCGGCCTGATGGCAAGACCCAGGTGACCGTGGAATACGACGATGACAGGGCTGTGAGAATTGACAAGGTGGTGGTGTCAGCCCAGCATCATCCCGATGTTAAGATGGAAAAGCTTAAAGAGGACCTGGTCAGGCATGTCATCCAGGAGGTTATTTCTGAGGAAATGCTTGACAGCACGACCGAGTATTTAATCAATCCCACCGGAAGATTTGTGATCGGCGGACCCCATGGAGATGCAGGTCTCACAGGCCGTAAAATTATCGTCGATACCTACGGAGGCGTGGCCCGGCACGGGGGCGGCTGTTTTTCCGGGAAGGATGCCACCAAGGTTGACAGATCGGCCACCTATGCTGCCAGATATGTGGCTAAAAATATTGTGGCAGCCGGGCTGGCTGATAAATGTGAGGTACAGCTTTCCTATGCCATAGGGGTTGCCAGGCCGCTCTCAATTATGGTGGAAACCTTCGGCACCGGAAAATTACCGGAAGTAGAGCTGGTTGAACTGATCCGGGAGCACTTTGATCTCAGGCCGTCCAGCATTATTGAAAAGCTGGAGCTGCGAAAACCGATCTTTCAGCAGGTGGCGGCCTACGGGCATTTTGGCCGCCCGGATCTTGACCTTCCCTGGGAGAAACTGGATAAAGCTGAAGTACTTAGAGGAGTGCTTGCAAAACAATAGCGAAAAACCGGCAGCCGGAAGCTTGAAACCGGCTGTCCTTATTTAATTTTTAGAGAGACTGAAAGATTTCTGCTGAGTTTTTTAATGTTCCAGGCACAGTAGAGGCTGGATTTTAAGAGACTGAAAATCTGGAGAAGGTAGATTTTAAGATCTTTATAATTATAAGTCACTTCAAGGTTTAATAGAGTGCTGCAAGGTTTAAGAGCTTTAATTACTTTTCTATTTTAGCTGGAGGGAAAAGTGTGGAGGAGAACTATTTAATGATAACCGTGAATGTTCCGGTGGCGGGAGACCGGAAAGAATATACTTACCTGCCAGCAGAGGGCAGAACTGCTGCAGATTATCAAATTGGTGAGGTGCTGAAGGTTCCTTTCGGTCATCAGGGGATGGTTAAGGGATATCTTACCGGATTTGCCGGCACAGCCGAACTGGATGATGATAAGATTAAAGAGGTCGGGAAAAAAGTTTCCCGCCAGCCGGTCTTTGATTACCTGCTGCTGGAAGCCCTTTCCCGGATGGCGGATTATTATGCTGTGAGCCTCTTGAGCCTTATCAACGCTGCCCTGCCCCGGGGAGCTAATTCCGGCGGCAGTCGCAGCAGGGAGGTGCTGGCCTACAGCCTGAATTTTTCCGAGGATAAGATAGAAGAAGTCAGGAAAAAGCTAAATAAGCAGGCAACTGCCCAGAGCCGGGTGCTGGATGTGCTGGAAAAAACCGAGGAAGACTGGCTGCCGGCAGTGGAGCTGGTGGAAAGGGCGGAAACCAGCAGAAGTACCCTTACCAGCCTGGAGGAGAAAGAATTGCTCCAGAGGAAAAAGCTCAGGCTGTGGCGAAAGCCGGCTTACCGCCTGAGCCAAAAAGGGCAGGAGCGGGAGAGCTCTTTAGAATTCGGGCGCAATCCACAGCAGGAGCTGAAGAAACAGAAGAGCTTGTTAGAATTCGAGAACAGCAAATCACAGCAGGGACAAAAGGAGCAGGACCGCTCTAACAAAATAACTCTCAATCAGCATCAACGACAGGTTCTGGAAAAAATTGATGCTGAGCTAAAAAATAAGCAAAACCCGGTTTTTCTGCTGCACGGGGTTACCGGCAGCGGGAAAACTGAGGTTTATCTAAGATTGATCAGAAAAACTTTGATGAAAGGCAAAAGTATCATACTGCTGGTACCGGAAATATCTTTGACCCCCTACCTGGTTGATTTCTTTTATTCCCGCTTTCCCGGAGAACTGGCGTTGATGCACAGCGGACTCTCAGACGGCGAGAGACTCGATGAGTGGGAAAGGATCAGAGAAGGGGAAGCCAGGCTGGTAATCGGGGCCAGGTCAGCTGTTTTTGCTCCGGTTAAGGATCCAGGTCTGATTATTATTGATGAAGAGCATGAAAACACCTACAAGCAGAGTAATTATCCCTGTTATCATGCCCGGGGGGCAGCGGTAATCAGGGCTCAGGTGGAGGAGTTTCCAGTACTACTGGGTTCTGCTACTCCCTCGCTGGAGAGTTATTATTTTGCCCGGCAGGGGCATTACCGCTATCTTTCTCTGCCGGAGAGAGCCGGGGAGGGTGAGATGCCGGCCCGGCGAATAATCGATATGAAGGAAGAGGTTAAGGAAGGTAACTATGGACTTTTAAGCGCTCCCTTAAAAGCCGCAATTGAGGAGCGCCTTAATCAGAATGAGCAGGTGCTCCTTTTTCTTAACAGAAGGGGTTTTGCTTCCTTCATTCTCTGCCAGCACTGCGGTGAGACAATAAAATGTAATAACTGTGATATAACTCTGACCTATCATAAAAGGGAGAACAGCCTGCGCTGCCACTACTGTGATTATCAGCAGCCGGTTCCAGGAGAGTGCCCGGCCTGCTCCAGTAAAATTCTCCAGGATTTTGGAGCAGGCACCGAGAGGGTAGAGGATACAGTGGCTGGTCTCTTTCCCGGAGCCCGGGTTTCCCGGATGGATCTTGATACAACTGGTCGCAAAAATTCTCACCGGAAAATTTTACGTCAGGTCGATCAGGGCGAAGTTGATATTTTAATCGGCACCCAGATGATAGCCAAGGGCCATGATTTTCATAATATCACCCTGGTAGGGGTGCTGGGGACCGATCTGATTTTAAATCTGCCGGATTTTCGCTCGGCTGAGCGAACCTTTCAACTGATCAACCAGGTTTCAGGAAGAGCCGGCCGGGGGGGCAAGCCGGGTGAGGTTTTGATTCAAACCTACAATCCCGATAACTTTGTGATTCGGGCAGCCCGGAAAAACCTTCCTGAAAATTTTTACCGGAAAGAACTGAGACTGCGGGAAAATCTTTTTTATCCGCCTATCAGCCGGCTGGTTAGAATTTTACTGCGAGCCGAAGCAGAAAATGATTTAATGGAGGTAACAGAAAAAGTTTGCAAATCCTTTGCCGGGAACTGGTATCAGAGGCTGAAAATTCTGGGTCCAGCTCCGGCACCTCTGCTGAAAATCAGGGGTGAGTACCGTTATCATATTCTCCTTTTTTTCAACAGTACCGCAGAAAGAATGAAATATCTTCCGGAAATTAGAGAGGAAGTCGAGGAACTCTGTTCCCGGGGGATAGAATTGCTGGTTGATGTAGACCCGCTATCAATGTTATAATTAATAAGAATGTAGCGAGCTGGAGGTGATGTTAATGGCCGTTATGCCGATCAGAAAAATTGGCGACCCGGTGCTGAGAAGTGAGGCCCGGCCGGTGCAAAAGATAACTGAAAAGACTGGAACCCTGGTGGAGAATTTAAAGGATACCCTCCGCAGTGAAGAAGGTCTGGGTCTGGCTGCCAATCAAATTGGTGTGCTGCAGCGGGTGATAATTGTCAAAGCTGAAGAGGAGGAAATGATTGAACTGATAAATCCAGAAATTATTGGTGAAGAGGGCAGTTCCATTGATCGGGAGGGCTGTTTGAGCGTGCCCGAGCGAGAAGCTCCGGTGGCCAGGTCTGAAAATATTACAGTCCGTTTTCTTAATCTAAAAGGTAAGGAAATTGTCCGGGAATTTTCGGAACTGACTGCCCGGGTGATCCAGCATGAAATAGATCATCTGGATGGCATTTTGTTTGTTGATAAGATAATAAATATTCCTGCCGCCAGTCAGCCACAGACGCAGTAATAAAGGCGGGGGTTCGGGGGGAATAATTGTGAAAGTTGTTTTTCTGGGCAGCCCGGAATTTGCCCGGCATTCTTTAAAAAAATTACACCGGGCACCCGAGATCGAACTGGCCCTGGTGGTCAGCCAGCCGCCCAAAAAAAAGGGGCGGGGGCAGCAGCGGCAGCCCACTCCGGTGGGCCGTTTTGCCCGGGAGAAAGAGCTTGAGCTCCTGGAAACTGATGATGTTAACAGGGAAACCAGTTTAAGTAAAATTAGGAGAATTAAACCGGATTATCTGGTGGTAGTGGCCTTCGGTCAAATTCTCAAAAGCGAACTATTAAAGCTCCCCCGGAAAGCAGCCATAAATCTTCATGCTTCACTGCTGCCGAAATACCGGGGTGCCAGCCCGATCAATCAGGCTCTGATTGAAGGCGAAGAGTTTACCGGGATTACCACCATGCTGATGGATGAAGGTCTTGATACCGGGGATATTCTGCTGCAGTCCCGGGTCAGGATTAAGCCCGGCGATACTGCCGGCGGCCTTCACGATAGGCTGGCAGTCGAAGGAGCAGAATTGCTGCTGAAGACTCTACTGAAATACGATAAAGGTCAGGTTAAGCCGGTTCCTCAAAACGAGGATGAGTCCAGTTATGCTCCCAGATTGTCCCGGGATGACGGTGAGATCGATTTTAACCGACCGGCCCGGGAGGTCTATAATTTTATTAGAGGCAATAACCCCTGGCCGGGCGCCTTTACCGGATTCCGGGGCCAGAAGCTTAAAGTCTGGCAGGCTGAAGTGTCCGGCAGAGAGAGCGGCTCTAGCAGGCCGGGCTCCATTCTTAAGGCCAGCCCGCAGCAGGGGCTGCTGGTGGCAGCTGCCGATTACGGTATTAAACTGACAGA
>SLJX01000079.1 GCA_007134885.1 Halanaerobiaceae bacterium | reverse complement strand
CTCCTTAATGGCCTGCAGGGCTGTAGCTGTGGCCACCCGGTAGTAAACCTCACTTTCACTCATGGTCGGCAGAATCTTCTCGGGATCAAGGCCTCCTTCAGCGGCAAAATTAGCCAGCTCTTCAGCGGCAGCAATACACATCTCATCTGAGATGCTGCTGGCATTTACTTCCAGCACTCCCCGAAAGATGGCCGGAAAGCCCAGAGAATTGTTAACCTGATTGGGAAAATCCGACCTGCCGGTAGCCACCACTGCTGCCCCACCTTCTTCAGCTTCCCAGGGCCAGATCTCGGGGATGGGATTGGCGCAGGCAAAGACTATGGCATCCCCGGCCATCTCGGCAACCCATTCCTTTTTAATTACATCGGGACCTGGAGCTGAGAGTCCGACCACGGCATCGGCTCCCTGCAGGGCTTCAGCAATACCCCCGGTCCTGTTCTCCTTATTGGTTATTTCACAGAGCCTTAATTTATCCTTCTTATCTTCTGAAATATCTGTTCTGTTCTCATGGAGAATCCCCCGGCTGTCACAGACAATAATATTTCCTGCCGGCACCCCGTAGGCCAGGAGCAGTCTGATGCTGGCGACATTGGCAGCCCCTGCACCGATCAAAGTGATCCGGGAGTCTTTGATATCTTTGTTGACCAGCTTAAAGGCATTGATGAGTCCGGCCAGAGTAACACAGGCTGTGCCCTGCTGATCATCATGAAAGACCGGAATATCGCATTCTTCCCGCAGTCTATCCAGGATATAAAAACATTCCGGATTCGAGATATCTTCCAGATTAATCCCTCCAAAGGAGGGCTGCATATTTCTCACAATATTAATAAATTCATCGGGATCTTTGGTCTTTAGGCAGACGGGAAAGGCATCCACACCGCCCAGATATTTAAAGAGCAGCGCCTTGCCCTCCATTACCGGCATTGAGGCTTCCGGACCGATATCACCCAGACCCAGCACCCTGGTACCGTTGGAAATAACCGCAACAAAATTTCCTTTATTGGTGTGATTATAGACCTCAGTTGGATTTTCGTGAATTTTTTTGCAGGAGGCTGCCACACCCGGGGTATACCAGATGGCAAAATCATCATAGCTCCTTACCGGAGCTTTCAGGCTGACCCCCAGTTTACCCTTATAAAAGGGGTGCATCTTCAGAGCGTCCTGAGCGGGCTTTTCGGCTTTGGCCAGAAGTTCTTCTTTGCTAAGCTTTTTATCACTCATTAATTAAACCTCCTGTTTAATTTTGTATTTTTCCACACCCTGTTCGTAAAGATCATCTCCGTTAATATCATCAACCACCATCAGTGGAAAGTCTTCCACCTTCAGCCTGCGGATTGCCTCGGTTCCCAGATCTTCATAGGCTACCACTTCCGATTCTTTGATCGAAGAAGAAATTAAAGCTGCCGCTCCCCCGACAGCCCCAAAATAAACTGCCTTATGTTTCTGCAAAAGATCCCTGATCCCCCGGGAGCGCGAGCCTTTGCCGATCATCCCTTTAAGGCCAACCTCCAGCAGCTGAGGGGTATAGGGATCCATCCGGTAGCTGGTGGTGGGTCCTGCCGGCCCGATCACATATCCCGGTTTGGCCGGGGCCGGTCCCACATAATAGATAACCGCCCCCTCTATCTCTATAGGCAGTTCTTCTCCTGCTTCCAGCAGCTTAATCAGCCTCTCATGAGCTGCATCCCGGGCTGTATAAACTGTGCCGGACAAAAGAACCTTGTCTCCAGCCTTAAGTTGCGCTACCGTTTCATCATCGAGAGGTGTGGAAATCTTTTTAGTCATCTGGTTTTCCCCTTTCTATAAAATTACTGACTGATGCCGGGCGGCATGACAATTAATATTGACTGCCACCGGCAGAGAAGCTATGTGACAGGGATAGGTCTTGATATTAACTCCCAGAGCTGTAGTCCGGCCGCCAAAACCCTGAGGGCCGACACCGCTTTTATTGATTTCTTCCAGAATTTCTCTTTCCAGCTCCGGCATCTCACTGTCCTTCTCCTCTTCATTGATGGGCTCCAGCAGAGCCTCTTTGGCCAGCTGAGCCGCCTTTTCAAAATTGCCCCCGATACCAACCCCCACAATCACCGGCGGACAGGGATTGGGACCAGCCTCAACCACGGTTTTTACCACAAAATCTTTAATTCCCTCCCGGCCATCAGCCGGTTTCATCATCTGGATTCTGCTCATGTTTTCACTGCCGCCGCCTTTAGGAGCCAGTGTAATCTTAACCTGATCACCGGGAACAATTCTGGTATGAATCACAGCGGGAGTGTTATCTCCGGTGTTTTTCCTTTTATCAGCCGGACCCTCAACTATTGACTTGCGCAGATAGCCCTCGGTATATCCCCGGCTGACACCTTCATTGATGGCATCCTCAAGATAACCTCCGACCAGTTCAACCTCCTGGCCCAGTTCCACAAAAACTACTGCCGTGCCGGTATCCTGACACATGGGAACCTGCTCCTCTGCAGCAATCCTGGCATTTTCTAAAAGCTGCTCAAATACCGCCCGGGCAGCTGAGGATTCATCCTCATCTCTGCCCTTCTCAAAGGCAGCCAAAATCTCTTCATCCAGGTAATAGTTGGTCTCCTGACTGAGACGGGCCACCTCATCTCTGATAGTCGAGACATCAACCTGCCGCATAATTTTCTTCTCACCTCTCTTTTTTGTTTTTTCGCCTGAATCCTGCCTGACTTCTCTCGCTAAACTTTCTACCTTCTACCTAAATATAATACTATTCGCTTATTTTTTCTGTTTTCTTCTTAAAACTTATGCTTTTTGAATAAATTTTATGTCTTACAATAAAACTTTATGACTTCTCATGAATTTTATGCTTTCTGCGAAAATTAAATGTCTTTAGCTTAAATATTCTGCTGTGCTGATAGCTGCCAGTCCTAACCTTCATCCAGCTGCAAGAGCTGCTAATTGGAATACTTGCGAAAAGCGCTGATGAAAGCCTGCTGAGGAGCTTTCTTTAAAAATTCTGCACTAATCTCCTCGGGACGGAGCTTGAGATTGCCGGCCCGCAGGGTAATAAGCCTGAGCGCTTCCATCATATTGGAAAGATCAAAGGACTGGGGACAGCGGGAAGAACAGGAATGACAGGAGGCACAGAGCCAGATGGTTCTGGCATTGAGCGCCTTATCCTTAGCTCCCAGATGGAGATAACGGATAATCTGATGGGGAAGAATCTCCATTTCTTTTGCCATAGGACAACCGGCCGAGCATTTGCCGCATTGATAGCAGGCCGATATCTTTTCCCCGCTGATCTCCTCAACCTTGACAATAAAGTTATCTCTGAGCTGTTCTCTTGATATTTTCACTCTTTGCTCACCTCATTTCCTTCCTCTCACTCTTACAGACAATGTGATTGCCCTGGATAAAATCGATATAGACAAATTCTAAAAATTATAATCCCCGATATCTCAGGAATCCCGTTGTTATAAATTTGATTGAAATGACTTTTCCCAAAGAAACTAGCGGTAGTTTTTAAAAAATCTTCAGCCAGCAGGAATTTAAAAAGATCCTTCGGCAGAATAATCGGGAAGCAGCATCGGCGAAACCCGATCGGTCTCTACTCCTCCCTCTTCCAGCCCCCGGTTATAATCTTTAACATGATCCAGCGACAGTTTGCCGAATTTGACCTCCCGGACTCTTTCAGCAGCAGCCCGACCTGCCCGGCGGCCAAAAACCAGCACATCCAGCAGGGAATTGCCCATCAGCCTGTTTTTGCCGTGAACTCCGCCGGAGGTTTCACCGGCCACAAAAAGATTCTTTACCCGGGTTTCACAGCTGGCATCTATCTCCACCCCGCCATTCTGATAATGCAGGGTGGGGTAGATCAGGATGGGATCTTCGGTGATATCAATATCAAAGCGGTCAAACTGCCTGAACATAGCCGGCAGTTCTTTTTTTAAGGTTCCCTTGCCGTGAATCTGATCAATCATAGGAGAATCCAGCCAGACCCCCTTCATGCCTGTAGGGGTTTCAATCCCCCTGCCCCTGTCCTCACACTCCCTGATAATAGCCGAGGCTTCAGCATCCCTGGTCTCCAGGGGATAGACAAACTGCTCGCCCTCATTATTAACCAGCTGGGCTCCCAGCCCCCGCACCTTCTCGGTTATCAGAAGACCGACAATCTGCTCGGGAAAAGCCGCGCCGGTGGGGTGGAACTGAGTAGAGTCCATGAAAAGCAGGTTGGCTCCAGCCCGGTAGGCCATCACCAGACCATCAGCTGTGGCTCCATAATGATTGGTGGTGGGGAAGCCGGAAACATGAATCCGGCCAAAACCTCCGGTGGCCAGAATCACAGTTTTTGCCCTGATCACCATATATTCTTCAGTTTCCAGATCGTAAAGCACCGCTCCCTGGCAGCTGCCCTCTTCGGTCAGCAGCAGCTCTACTGCCGGCAAAAATTCAATGGTGGGCACCTCTCTGTTCTGGACCTCATCCCGGAGGGTGCGCATGATTTCAGCCCCGCTGTAATCCCGGGCCGAATGCATTCTTTTCCGGGAGGTTCCCCCGCCGTGGCGGGTTACCATCCGGCCATCTTCTTCCTTATCAAACATGTAACCGAGATCCTCGAGCCATTTACCGACCTCAGGGGCATCCATAACCAGAGCCTTCACCAGATCCGGTTTATTGGCAAAACCTCCGCCGCCCATGACATCCAGAAAATGGATAGCCGGCGAATCATTTTCTTTATCGGCAATCTGAATGCCGCCCTGGGCCATCATGGTATTGGCATCGCCCATCCGGAGTTTGGTTACCTGAAGCACCTCAGCTCCCAGGGCATCGGCAATCAGAGCAGCCGAACTGCCCCCTCCACCACCTCCAATAACCAGCACATCAACCTCTCTGTCAACATCCAGGCTGAAGCTGTCAGGGTCGATCCTGCTTCTGGCCTCAAGAATATCGACTACTTCATGGGGCAGGCTCTGACCTTTGTTAGCACCTACTTTAACCTCCCGAAAGGCATCATCCCGGTAATCAGGATGGAAATTTTCCAGCAGTTCCTTCTTTTCCTCCGGAGACAGCATAGAAAAGGTCTCGTCCAGCCGCTTCTTTCTGGTTTCTTCAACCTTTTTAATGGCAGCCCTCATCATGTCAGGATAGGACACTCTTACTCACTCCTTTTAGTGACACAGTTTGGTCATTCTCCTTCAATATCCCGTTCATTATATAATTTCTCCAGCCCTTCCCGGTCTTTAGCAATCAGCTCATCAACCTCTTTTTCTATCCTGCCATCTTCGATTTCCCGCACCCTCTCCGCCAGGTGCCTGGCCTTAGGAAGAATATACTTGCCGTAAATTCTCCGGGCTAAAATGGCGACATTATGCTGGACCAGTTCCGCCGGACATCGGGAGGCGCAGAGACCGCACATTATGCAATCAAAGGAGAGATTGGCAACTTTTTCGATATCTCCCCGAATGGCAGCGTTCATATAATCCATAACTTCCAGCTCCTGAGGGCAGGACCTGGTGCAGGTATTGCAGCCCAGGCAGCGATTAATTTCAGGATAGAGCTGCCTTAAGACATTTGTCTCCGGCTCCAGTTCTTCGATATCATACTTCTTTTTGATAGCCGGATAAAAGGGAATCATGGAAAGATACATGTCTTCTTCCACCACCGTCTGGCAGGCCAGTCCCTCCTGCACCCGGTAATCACCCTTGATGCGGTAGACGGTAGCGCAGGCACCGCAAAATCCTCCCCGGCAGCCGCAGCCTCTCTTGAGCTGAAAACCTGAATATTCCATGGCTTTCATGATAGTAAGATTTTCTGGAACTGAATAGGCCTTTCCCATCAGGTAAATTGTTACCATGCCGTCACCCATCTTGTTTGCTCGACCTCCTTTAGCCTGATTCTAGAAAATTCAGCCTGATTCTAGAAAATGCAATTAATTTATTTTGGTTCAAATTCATCCTCTTCATAGGTGGTCAGGGGCAGAGGTTCCTCCAGATTATCTCCGGGCAGATAGGAAAAATGATCCTGAGCCCTTTCCCCGATCAGCTTAAAGATTTTCAGCAGGGGAATATCGCTGGGACAGGCGCTCTCACACTGACCGCAGGCTATGCAGGAAAGTCCCATGTGATTTAAGCGGGTCAGGTGAAAAAGCAGAGTATCGCTCGGCATTTTAATTGAGCCCTTTCTTTCCGCCCATTTAATGTATTTTCGCCCTTCATGCTCAAAGGTCAGGGTGGTAAAAACACATTCCCGGCAGTAGCAGATCGGGCAGGCTGTCCGGCAGTTGAAACAGGTCCGGCAGAGATCCAGGACTTCAATCAAACCCGATATATCACCAATCCTGGCAGCAAAACTTTCCAGCTCCTGCTCCCAGGCTGCTTTATTCTCCTTAATTAGGGCTTCCAGCAGCTCCTGCCTGGTTTCAGAGGGTTCAGCCTCTTCGATATTTAATTTTGCCAGAAATTCCTCGCCCTCCTCGGATCGGGCTTCCAGTAGAACCTCCTCCTCTTCGCTGCCAATCAGGGCCAGATTAATATCAGCCAGAGGCACCTCGGGATGCTGGCAGAATTGGCAGGCCTCCCTCCGGGGAAAGTCCCCAACCTGACCTGCTCGCAGCGCCTCGGATCTTTCTGCAATCAGCTCATCTCCCCTCTCCTCTTTAAGCCTTTTGAATTCTTCAGGTTCGCAGGTCCCCAGACAGTCCACTCCAATTATCAGGAGGTGCTCCAGGTCAACCTGCTGCAGTTTTTCCAGCTCCACCAGGGCCCGGACTTCACAGGGTCTCAGCAGAGCAGCAACCTTATCACCCGGTTCCTTAAAGGTCAGATCGGAAACCAGCTGGGCAGCATTAACCAGCTGGACCGGAGAGGTGAAATAAACTTCGGCAAAATCTGGATTTTTCAGCAATGAGGCAACTATACCCCCGGCCGATGATTTTCGGGGCAGAAGAATGCCGTCTACCAGATTCATTTCCAGCAGCGGAATAAAGAACTGTCTGGTAAACAGAGACCTGATATTCTCATCTGTCTCCCTGGCACTGATTTTATAGGTTTTTTTCATTTTAATCCCTCACTATATTTCCCAGTTGGTTTTTAAACTGTTGGGCCCTAATTCCTTGAGATCTTCAACCAGGCTGGAGACAGTTTCGGCAAATTTATTGCCTTCGCTGGCGCTGATAAATTCAAAGCAGACCCTTTTTTCATCAATCCCAAACTGTTTTAGAATTTGTTTTACCAGCGTAATTCTCCGGCGGGCTTTATAGTTACCACTAACATAGTGGCAGTCTCCCGGATGGCATCCCCCGATCAGCACCCCGTCAGCCCCGTTCAGCAGAGCTTTGAGAATATAAATGGGGTCAACCGAACTGCTGCACATCACTCTGATATTTCTGGTATTGGGCGGGTACTGAATTCTTGAGGTTCCGGCCAAATCAGCCCCGGCATAGGAACACCAGTTGCAGAGAAAAGCCACAATTTTTGGTTCGAATTCGGCCATTTTTGAGCCTCCTAGCAATGAAGTCAAGATAACAGGACAGTGGAGCCTTTACCGGTTATAATGCTGTAATCCAGTTTTCATACAAACTTATTACTGAATGTTTCAATCTCGTTAATGAATTCTTCAATTTCGTAAATGAATGCCGCAATCTCGTTGCTGAATGCTTATAAAAATAGGCTGGTCGTAATTTAAAATTATCTGAACTATGTTTCATATATTATTTAAACAAATTCTTTTCGTGTTCTTTTGGCAGGAAACATATAAGCAATAACTTCAACCCCTAAATTGTCTCCTCCAGCATGGCGAGAATCTCCTGCTTCTGGAAGCCTAAATGCCGCGAGGCCCCACTGGGGCAG
This sequence comes from Halanaerobiaceae bacterium, assembly GCA_007134885.1. Taxonomy (GTDB): domain Bacteria; phylum Bacillota; class Halanaerobiia; order Halanaerobiales; family Halarsenatibacteraceae; genus T1SED10-84. The sequence goes on along the minus strand of SLJX01000079.1, from coordinate 41 downwards.
GCAGCAGAACAGGCTCCGCAGCCCTGGCAGAGCACCTCATT
>SLJX01000040.1 GCA_007134885.1 Halanaerobiaceae bacterium | reverse complement strand
TAAATCTATAATTTAATATAGTAGGGATAAACAATTAAAGTATAAGCAAAAATTTACCGGCTGATTTAATTTAAGTTTGGTTCGTTTACAAAAAGGTTTAAGTGCTTATCATGCTATTAAATATAGTAAAAAATAGGGAAATGGCAGACAAAAGGGAAATGAAATACTATATGTAGTATATTTTGGTTATTAATTTCTGTTATAGAACTTTTTGTGGTTTAAATTAAGTATTGTATGAAAATTTTGTTTTCTAATTTACTAAAATTTCATTAAACTATTAAACTATTATAGAAATTAAGACAGTTGTTTGGCGAAATATTGAACAAGATAAAGGCAAAAACAGATCAAAAAGAGATTTAAATAGAAAGCAAATGATAAAATTTAACAAAGGGCTCAACAACAAACAGGCTTAACGAACAGTCTCAACGAACAGTCTCAACAAACAGGCTCAACACATAGATTTAGCTAACAGATTTAGCAAACAGATTCAGCAAAACGCAGAAAAATAAAGATTATAATATCAGGAGGCCAGTTATAAAATGTTAAAACAGCTTAATGAAATTGTTGCAGAGCTTGAACCAGAGATTATCAAGCTTCGCCGGAGAATTCATCGGCATCCCGAACCCGGTTTTGAAGAGAAAGAAACAGCTGCTCTGATCAGTGAGGTGCTGAACCGGGAAGGAATATCTCATGAGACAGGGATTGCCAGTACGGGTGTTGTTGGCATGGTGGGTTCGGGTCAGGGTCCGGTAGTGGGAATTAGAGCTGATATGGATGCCCTGCCGATCTGCGAGGCTACCGGTCTGGACTACAGCTCGGAAAATGACAATATGATGCATGCCTGCGGCCATGACGGTCATGTGGCGATTTTACTGGGGGTGGCCATGGCGGCTGCCCGGCTGGAGGATAAACTGCCGGGCAGGATTAAACTGATTTTTCAGCCGGCGGAGGAGGGACCGGGAGGAGCACTGCCGATGATCAAAGCGGGAGTGCTGGAGGATCCCAGGGTTGATTATCTGCTGGCTTTGCATATCTGGAGCAAGGAGATGGCTGGATGTATAGGAATCAAGCGGGGTCCGTTTTTTGCTTCGGCTGATGAATTTGATCTGGATATTTTAGCTGAAAGTGCTCATGGAGCCAGCCCCCATCAGGGAAGGGATGCTGTCCTGATTGCCAGCGAGGTAGTTCAAAGCCTGCAGGGCATTGTCAGCCGCAGTGTGGATCCTGTCAAACCGGCGGTGATTACCATCGGAAAAATTGAAGGAGGCTGCCGCAGGAATGTAATAGCTGACCGGGTGCGCCTGGAAGGAACAGTCAGGGCAGTTGAGAAGGAAGTGCGGGATCTGCTGCAGCGGAGGATAGAGGAAGTGGTGGCCGGGATCTGCGCGGCTGGAGGAGCTGATTATGAGCTGAATTATCGCAGGCAGTATCCCCCGCTGTTCAATGATGAAGAAGTGGTGGACTGTCTGGAAAAGGAAGCAGTTCGGGCTTTGGGTCGGGACTGTGTCCTGGAGATCAGCGAGCCGACTCTCGGTGCTGAAGATTTTGCTTATTTCCTGGAGCGTCGGCCAGGTGCGATGTTCCTGCTGGGAGGGCAGAATCCCGAGAAGGGAATTACCGCTCCCCATCATCATCCGGAGTATAATTTTGATGAAGCTATCCTGGCCCGGGGGGTTAAAGTTTTTCTGCTAACTGCCCGGCGTTTGATGCAGGAGTGATATTTGGGATATTCGGGAATGATAACTTGATAGATTTATAGATTTTTAGATTGATAGATTGATAGATTTATAGATTGATAGGTTGATAGTTTGTTTTGATGGAAATGATTTTATGATTTGATAGAAATGATTTTATGATTTTTGATAATTAATTTTACGATTTAATTTTTGATAAATTATAGGAGAAAATTATCTGCACTTCTGAGAACACAACAAGATTTAATATTGCGGTGTATTTTCTGATTAAACTGCTTAAACTGTTATGTTCCTTCGGAGCACAACAATTGATGAAAATACAAGGGTATATTCTCAAGATAAACAGCCATGCCCCTCTGGGGCACAACAATAGATGAAAATTTTTCTGCAAATTTTCAAGGTAAACTCTCATGCTCCTTCGGAGCACAACAATAGATGAAAATATCACGACATATTTTCAAGATAAACGGCAGAAAAAACTATTGAAATTGGGACCAAAAAGATTTATAATGATAGTGACTACTTAAGTAGTTAGTATATTTCCCGGAGAGGTTATATTTGCTGGCTGCTCTGGGGAAAACCCGGAAAAGCCGGGAAAGGCAGAGAAATAAGTCAGATTACGGTAAAAGAGAAATTAGTCAGGTAGCGGTAAAATTGTCAAAATTTTTTTGGGTTTTTAAAGTTTTTTAGATTATTGAACTGCTTCTTAAGCAAAAACAGGATTTTTACAGCTGTTAAGCTCTAAAGCTGTTAACTGGTGGATCGGGATTACTTAACTGTACTGAAATAAATTACTCACTTAATCAAGGGGGAAATTAATCATGGAAAAAATTAAAGTAGTTCTCTGGGGCCTGGGCTCTATGGGGAGTGGAATGGGCAGAATTCTGGCAGAGAGAAAAGGCATTGAAATAGTCGGGGGTATTGCCGGTCGGGCCAAAAAATCCGGTAAAGATCTGGGTGAATTATTTGGCCTGGACCGCAAATTAGGAGTTGCTGCTACCAATGATCCTGAAAAGGCACTGGCCGGTGAAGTTGATATCGTGCTGCATGGTACCAGTTCTTTCCTTACCGATGTCAGGGATGAACTGGAAACTATCGTCACAAAGGGGATCAATGTCATTTCCATTGCTGAAGAGATGGCCTATCCTCAGGCCGGTGATCCGGATTTTGCTGACTGGCTCGATAAGCTGGCCAGGGAAAACGGAGTGGCGGTACTGGGTACCGGCATCAATCCCGGTTTTGTGCTGGATCATCTGATCGTTACCCTGACGGGAGCCTGTGCCAGTGTTGATAAAATTGAAGCTTCCCGGGTTAATGATCTTTCACCCTTTGGTCCCACCGTGATGAAGACCCAGGGTGTAGGTACCACGGTAGAAGAGTTTAACCGGGGAGTGGAAGAGGGTAAGATAGTTGGTCATATCGGCTTTCGGGAGTCGATTCGCATGATCGCTGACCGGATTGGCCTTAAGATTGATGAGATTAAAGAGACCCGGGAACCGATAGTTTCGGAAACTCACCGGGAGACCGAACATGTCAAGGTCGAGCCGGGTATGGTGGCTGGCTGCAAGCATATTGCCCGGGGATATTATAACGATGAAGAGGTTATTGTGCTGGAACATCCCCAGCAGATCCATCCCGGTAAGGAGGGTACCGAGACCGGAGATTACATCAAGATCAGCGGTGAGCCCCCGGTAAATATGGCGATTCAGCCTGAAATTCCCGGGGGAACGGGAACTATGGCAGTGGCTGTTAACATGATTCCTCAGGTGTTAAATTCCGAACCCGGTCTGGTCACCATGGCGGATCTACCGACACCGGGGGTTTTTAAGTGTGATATTAGAAATTTGCTGCGGGGGTAAGTTAATTCTTTAGGCTGCGGGGGTAAGATAATTTTTTAGCAGGAGCAGGGTCAATCTTTTGCAGGATCTAGATAAAATTGCTGTAGTAGTGAGATCGGTTTATGAAAGAAAAAGAACAGCTGATATCACTTGAAAACATATTATATATTTACGGGGGGTAGATTTTGATGGCTGAAAAAATTCCGGCTGGCAGCTGGGTGCAGATTCATGATATTGAGCTTGCCGCCGAAGAAAGGGCGCCGCAGGTGCCGGAAGATACTGGCAGGGTTCCTCTGGAGAAGTGGATCAAGGGTTTCCTCCAGGAAGCGGCAGAACTTGACGAGGAAGTGGAGATTGAAACGGTGATCGGAAATAGATACCGGGGCAGGCTGGTTGATGCCGATCCTTCCTATGATCACAGCTTCGGCAAAGCGGTACCGGAGCTGCTGCAGGTGGGACGGGAACTTAAAGAGATGCTGCGTGAGGAAGGAGGAGAATAAATGGCTGCTAAAACCTATCAGGAAGTTATGGAACGTCGGAATCAGATAATGAAAGAAGCGGTGGGGATTGATTATGACCGTTTCCGGCGCAATGAGCTGGTTTTTGACTATGAAAAAATGATGGCCGAAGTTGGCTATCAGCTGGATGAAATCCGGGAAATTCAGGGCCAGACTGGAGTGGGAAAAACTCCTCTGCTGGAGCTGGAAAATTTGACGGCCATTGCTAGAAAACTGGCACCGGCAGGCAAGGGAGCCCGGATCTTTATCAAAGATGAAGCGTCCAATCCCTCGGGTAGTTTTAAAGCCCGGCGGGCTTCAGTCTCAGTTTATCATGCCAAAAAACAGGGTTATTCCGGAGTGGTGGCTGCCACCAGTGGTAACTACGGAGCGGCAGTGGCTTCTCAGGCTGTGATGAGAGGCCTGGATACCATCATTGTTCAGGAGGTCTATGACAGTCAGGGTAAAGGACAGCCGGAAATACTGGAAAAGGGCAGGAAATGTGAAGCTTATGGGGCTGAGGTGCTGCAGCTAACTGTGGGACCGGAGCTCTTTTATACCTTCCTCAAAGTGCTGGAGGATACCGGATTTTTTAATGCTTCCCTCTATACTCCCTTTGGAATTGCGGGGGTTGAGACTCTGGGCTTTGAAATAATTTCCCAGCTCAGAAAAGATGAGGGGCAGGATCCGGCGGTTGTTGTCTGCACCAATGCTGGAGGCGGCAATCTGACCGGTACTGCCCGGGGAATTAATAAAGCTGGCGCCAAGGAAACTGCCGTGGTGGGGGCCAGCGTGGATTTAAGCGGACTCCACATGGCCAGCGATCGGGATTTTAATCGCAAATCCTTCACCACGGGACATACCGGTTTTGGTATTCCCTTCGCTACCTGGCCTGATAGGGCTGATGTCCCGTTGAATGCAGCCCGGGCTCTCCGCTATATGGATCGCTATGTGACTGTCAAGCAGGGCGAGGTTTTTTACATCACCGAAGCGCTGGCCCAGCTGGAAGGTATGGAGAGGGGACCGGCCGGCAATACTTCACTGGCTGCCGCAGTTGCCCTGGCCCAGGAGATGGACCGGGATGAGATAATTGTTGTTCAGGAAACTGAATATACCGGGGCTGGCAAGCACCCCATACCGCAGCTGAACTTTGCCCGGGAAAATGGGGTGGAGATCCGACGTGGTGATCCCGAAGATGAAGTTCCGGGTGAAAATATCATTATTCCTGAAGAGCCCGGGCAGATTAAGGCCAGGGATCTGGATTTAAAGCGGATCAGGCTATCCTATCTCAATAAGGCCCTGGAGAACAGCGGACTGAAGGAATTGGGCCGGGAGGAAGTTAAATTCCTGTCTGCTGAAATTAATCTGTCGGTTGAGAAAACTCGGGAACTGCTGGAGGAAAATTTTGAAGTTGAGATTAGACTCTAGCATAACTGGCTTTTTTGAATTCTCATAATGGCCAGGTCAGCAATCATGAGAATAGCAGCAGTGTAAGCTGCAACCATGAAGGCAGCAAAAATGAGGATAGCAACAGTGAAAAATTACTATTATGATCAGGCAGTCTAGAAAGCTTGAGCAGGCAGCAGTTAAGATAACAATAAGATAACAATGAGATAACAATAAGATAACATTAAAATAACGACAGGATAACGACAGAATAATGACATGATAATTACAAGATTACGATAAGATAACGATTAGAAATGACAAGAAAATGACATGATAATCTCAGGATTACGATAAGAGAACGATAAGAAATGACAGGATAAACCTCCATGCCTCTTTGGGACACAACAATAGATGAAAATTTTTCTGCAAATTTTCAAGATGAATACAAGCTAACAATAAGCTAACAACAAGATAACAACAAATTAAGATAACCACAAGTTAAGCAAGTTAAGTTAACAGCCATAATAAGCAACAAGCAAACAGGCAAGTTCAACTTTATGAATCAGAACTAATGAGGAAATTTTTATGATTACCGGTGAGCTGATTGTTGATCAGGATTTAAGGAGGAGAAAGATTCTATGGAAGTGGATCTTTTAGTTGCAGAAATTGGCAGCACAACAACCATGGTCAATGCTTTTGCCGGCATCCTGGAGTCAAAATCTGCTCCAGCGGGGGATGCGCTGGATGGTGTCAGGGAGAATAGGGCAGAGGATGGGTTTGAGGACGCCAGGGACAATGCGGGGGAAGGTGTGAGCTCTGGGCCCAGGCATCTGGGGCAGGGGCTGGCCCCCACTTCAGTAGAAGAAGGCGATGTCATGCTGGGGCTTGAGGCCGCCATTCAGGACCTCAAGGATAAGCTCAAGATAGAGGAGCTTTCCTGGCGGGAATTTTTGGCCACCAGTTCGGCTGCCGGGGGTCTCAAAATGACGGTTCACGGGCTGGTGAAGGATATGACGGTTCGGGCAGCCGAGGAGGCAGCTCTGGGAGCTGGAGCCGTGATTCGGCAGGTTACCGCCGGCAGGCTTAAGGAGCGGCAGCTTAAAAAAATTAGCGAGATTGAACCGAATATTGTTCTCCTGGCCGGTGGGGTTGATTACGGTGAGGAAGATACAATACTCCATAATGCCAGAGCTCTGGCCCGTCTGGAGCTGAAAGTGCCGGTGATTTATGCCGGCAACAGGGTGCTCCAGCAGGAAGTTGAGGAGATCTTTGCCGAAAAGGGAACTGAAGTGCTGCTGGCGGAAAATGTTTATCCCGATATCGATCGGCTCAACATTCAGCCTACCCGGGATTTGATTCATGAAGTTTTTGCCAGACATATCGTCCGAGCTCCGGGTATGGCTAAGATTAAGGACTGGCTTTCAGCTGAAATGATGCCGACTCCAGGAGCGGTGATGGAAGCTGCCAGACTTCTGAAGGAAGAGATCGGCAATCTGGTGGTTTTTGATGTCGGAGGTGCTACTACCGATGTTCATTCCGTGACCGAGGAATCGGGCAAGGTCAAAGAGATTCTGGTCAGTCCCGAGCCGGAAGCCAAACGGACGGTGGAAGGTGACCTGGGGGTTTATCTCAATGCGCCTCATGTTTATCAGCTGCTGAGGCAGAAGCACGATATGCCGCCCCGGGAGGATCTGGCTCCTCTGCCCCGGAATGCCGAGGAGAGAAAGTATGTTGAAGAACTTGCCGCCCGGGCTGCCAGGGTGGCTCTGGAGCGCCATGCCGGCTCTTACCGGGATTATTACGGTTCTGGAGGACGGCAGACGGTGGCTGAGGGCAAGGATCTGACGGCGGTGAAATGGCTGATTGGTACCGGAGGTGCCCTGACCCGGCTGGAGCGGGGAAGGGAGATTTTGAAATCACTTCGAACCAAAGCTTCCCGACGGCTTTTACCCCCGCCGGAAGCAGAAATTCTGCTGGATGAGAATTATATCATGGCTTCTCTGGGGGTCATGAGCTGCAGATATCCCGAATCAGCCCTGAAGCTGATGCTGGATAGTCTGGGTCTTAAGGGTGATAAGGTTCTGGGAGAGAAAGATCCGGGAGAGAAGGTTCTGAAAGCCTCTGATTCTGAAGTTTCAGGGACCGCAGAATCTGAAAGCTGCTAAGCCCATATTATTTTGTATACTTATCTACAATGGAGTCTATAATGGAAATGGAGTTTTAAAAGTTTAGGTGAATATCTTTTAATTTTTACTAAGGCTGGCGGGCAAAATGTTTTTTGCAGGGAGAACAATCAACAGAAAATTCAAATAGACAGGCAGGATACACAAAGGTTTCGTCACGTAAACCAAATATTTGGCTGCTTTTGCGAAATTTATTTTCAGATCTTTTCAGATCATTTTACATTAGGAAATTAATTATCAGGTTATTTTACTTTATGTGCAGGGAAACTATGATTGATGTGTTTGATAACTTCATTTTTCAACGGGTAAATTTCATTTTTCCAAGGAATGTGGGGAT
>SLJX01000142.1 GCA_007134885.1 Halanaerobiaceae bacterium | reverse complement strand
TGAAAAAGGAACAGATCACATTAATTATTCCCTGGGCCAGAAAAACCCTGTTGAAGTCCAGCTCCTGACCGGTATGAACTTCGAGAGCTTTGACCGTGCTTAAGGTGTAGATAAAGCCCAGCATGGCAGTAGAAAGAGCTGCAGACCAGTAATTGCTAAGGAAAGCTGTATCAAATTCAAAGGGGCTGAAACCGGGCAGTCCGGGAGGAAAAGCACCGGCTACCTCCAGATTTTCCTGCCAGCCCAGAACATATACAAGAAAGATACAGACAAGCATGCCCAGCAGGTATTGGGGAAGCCGGGGTTTGTTTTTTTTCAGCCCAAAAATTGTTATAAAACAGATAAAAGAAATGAATAGAGCATAGAAATTTGTTTGATTGAGATTAATCAGGAAGTAATATAATTCCTGAATTATGTTGGCACCGTTGGGGTGGTCAAAGCCAAAGAAATTTCCCAGCTGACCGCTGATAATTAAAAGTGCCACTCCTGTTGTTAGTCCATTGACAACAGAGCGGGAGATATAATTTACCAGTTCTCCCAGTTTAAGAATGCTTAAGAGCAGCTGAAAAACACCGATCATGAAGGTGAAAAGCAGGACCGCCTGCAGATAATTTTCCTGACCGATACCGGAAAGAATATTGGCCAGGGCCAGAGCCATAACATTTGTAGGTCCCACTATAAGATAACTTGAAATCCCAAATATTGATCCGGAAATCATGGCCACAATAGCAGTATAAAGGCCATATATCGGTTCCAGGCCTGCTATCAGGGCAAAGGCCATGGTTTGCGGAAGTACCAGTGCTGTTACAGAGAGACCTGAAATTATGTCTGCTTTAATATGATGGGGGCTGGTTGAAAAACCCTGAAAAAATTTTTTTCTGAAATATTTTACTATATTGAAATCATCTTTCATTATCCTATCACCTGCAGGAAAAGTGTTTACTTCGAGTTGTTGGATTATTTTAGATTGGTTTTGTATTTTTTGGTTTTGTATTTTACTGAAGTTTGTCTTTTACCGATTGAACTTTCTGGTGCCGGCTGGCTGCTTTATCACGACGGTCATCAATCGTCAGAGAGGTGCTGACCCTGAGGGCTCCTTTTTTAAAAGGGACTTCATGAAGTTCTCTAACAGTTTCCATGATGTCATCAAGGTCTCCTTCCAGAATGGTGCCCATGGAGGTGAGTTCATATTCAATATTATTCCTGGTCTCCAGAACTTGCTGACAGGCTGCCACATACTTGCTTAAACTGGTATCGGATGTCCCCAGAGGAACAACAGTAACCCTGGCAATAGCCATAAATATCCCTCCCATTTTAATTTCTCTTAATATTATAACATAATACCAGAGTTATACAACTTTAGCTAAAAAGATTTTTCTTTTTGTTTCTTTTTCTAAGAATTTTTTAAGTTTCATTAATTTTTAAATGAAAATTTAACTGAATTATTTCCTGTTTCCCCTCTGGCGGGAGTTTGCTGCCATCCAGTTGCAGCGGAGTTGTCTGATACGCTCAGGAGCCAGCCAGCCCGAGGGAAAACGCTCAAACATTTCTCTGCCAACCTCAACCATTTCTTTCAGATAACTGCCAGAACAGTTTCCAGCCTTTCCCCGGCCGCGAGCATCAGCCACCAGAATAAGACGGAAATCCTCCAGAGTAAGTGGTGAAGACTTAACCTCGGTTAAAAGGTCCACCCTGGTTCCGGGGCGGAGCTTAAAAAAATAATGTCCCTTCATATGCAGGCGGGCGGCGGCCAGAGCAGCTTTTTCCCAGTCTGGAAGGACACCGAGCCGTCGGGAAAATTTAATTATGTAGTAAGCTGAGTTCTTCTCATGTCCGTAGTGATGAGGATATTCTTCCGCCGGAGTGGACTGCTTGCCAAAATCATGGAGAAAGGCAGCATACCTTACCCCGACATTAAGAGTCAACTCCGCAATGGCATCAAGCACCTGAAGAGTGTGTTCAAAGACATCCCCCTCTGGATGTCCGTCTTCAGGCTGGCTGACATTTTTTAAAGCCCAGAGTTCCGGCCAGCATTTTTTAATTTTTTCAGCTGAAGTTTTGTGGATAAAAATTGAGGGTTGATCCTGATACAGAATGGTTTTTAATTTGCTTCCCGAACATTGCATTCTGCTTCCCCCTGAGAAATTGACTTGATTGGTGAAAATATTACTATATTATCTATTTTTATTTTATCATCTTTCATTTTTTAGAACAATTAAATTTTTGCAGGAAAACCAGCAGTTAGTCAAGAAATATAAATACAGTTAATAATCGACTTTTAATTTATGTTTTCACTGCGAAAAGTCATTTTCCTGGAATTTGCTTGACAGGATCCTTTGGCATGATAAGGATTACAGTTTCGAAATTTGATGATATAGACTTTATGCAGTACAACCATTTATAATTAATTTTTTTAATTTTACCTGAAGGGAGTGAAATCAATGCAGGAAATTATAATATTTGATGAAGTAGTGGATTTGCTTCAGACCAAAACCTTTAAGCTGGATTTTTATCAAAAATTTGATCTGCTGTCTGATACCCCTGTAGAAAAGCAAATTCATTTCAATGATTTTCTTAATTCAATAACTACCCATATTGATTTTAAAGATATCATGCAGATTAAAAAGGACGCCAAGCAAAAAAAATATGTCAGGGTCAGGGGCGAAAATATTAAAAGCCACAGCTATATCAGAGAGAAGAGACTGGCTAATTATAAACTCAAGGAAATTTTTTATGAAGTTGTCAGACTGCTTTCTCTCTGCCAGCAGGAATTAACTGATCGCCTGAACAAAACAAGAGAAAATTTTAATCACCAGGAATTTCTCTCAGATGATCTGGAAGGAGTTACCGAGCAATTTTTAATTAATTATAATCTGCTGCAGGAAGTTGACCAGGAGATATTGATTAAAGCATTAGAATCAACAGATGTCAGCCGGGAAGTGCGCCAGGCTATTTTGATTGCCAAATGAATTTAATCAGTTTAGCTGTTAATTTATTTCTGTAATTGCAGGGAAAAATTGACCTGTGTTAATGAATTATAAAAAACATATAAAACATATAAAATTACGGGAAATAAAAAATGGCCCCCCGGGGGCCATTTCCTGTAAAAGATTATATTTTATAGTTCTAATCAAATCTAATCAATTTTGATTTTACGCTGTTCTTTCGATTCTGTTTTTGATTTCGGCAAATTAACCTTCAGTATCCCATTTTCATAACTGGCAGTGATCTGCTCTTCCTTAACATTTTTTACTTTAAAGCTGCGCTGAAAGGTGCCGAGATTTCTTTCCTGACAGACATAATCATTTTCTTCAGCATCACAGGTTGTTTTCTTAGTAGCAGTTATGGTTAACAGATGATCCTCCAGTTCAATTTCAATATCTTCTCTGGCAACTCCAGGCAGCTCAGCTTCAATAATGTATTTATCTGTTTTTTCAATTACATCGGTATGAAAACCCAATCCCATCATATCATTCATATAATGCTGAGAAAAAAGACCTCCTTGATGGGGACCTCTCTTACCTCTTCTTCTTATTTTCCTGCCATGGCCATGAGGTGGCATCATTTCAAACATTAACTAACACCTCCAAGGTAATATTTTATCTTTTATTCCTTAAATCTTATTATATAACAGTGATTAAATTTATTAAGTTAATTAGTTTACAGTGAATAAATAAAAAAAATTTAGAAAAATAATTTGGAAAAATAATATTGTACTTTCTTGTGAAATATAGTATAATATAATCAGTGAAAAAAATAACAAAACGAGCTGATGAAGGAGGTGCCATTTTTGCAGCAAACTATGCTGGCAGAAACGCGTTTCTGGACCAGGACGGCAATATTACTGGCTTTAGCTCTGGTTTTTCAAATGGGAGGTTTTCCTCAACCCGTTACCGGACCGGTAATTAATGCTGTGTTATTTATTTCAGTCCTCACAGTTAATCCCTTTTCGGGAGCTGCGATTGGTGTTTTGACACCTTTAATAGCCTTTGTTAGAGGCATACTTCCGCCGCCACTGGCGCCCATGATACCATTTATAGCAGTCGGCAATGTTTTGCTGGTATTTGCCTTTAAATTTACTGGCAGCTTACTAAAAGTAGATTTCAAACAGCCGCTGAGTGGTTCAGGTCTGGCTGCAATTTTTTTGTCATCTTTGTTAAAATTTTCTCTTTTGGCTGGAGCTGTAAGGTTTCTGGTAGAAGTACCTGCTCCGATATCTCAGATGATGACTCTGCCTCAGCTTTATACCGCTGTGGCCGGGGGTATTCTGGCTCTGGTAGTATTCAGGATTCTACCTGTGAAATAAAAGAAAATTTCTGGAGGTGAAATAAATGCTAGAACTGGAAAATGAAATTTTTCTGGAAATGGTCCACAATATTCAGGAAACTTACGGATATGTTCCGGAAAGAGAAATAAATCAGCTGGCCGAAAAATTTGATCAGCCCCGGGCCAAAATATATGGGGCAATTAAGTTTTATTCGATGTTCTATACCGAGCCTACCGGGAAATATGTTATTAGAATTTGTGATAGTTTATCCTGTCACCTTAATGATTCTCATGATCTGCTGCTGGCTGTGGAGAATTTTCTCGGACTTAAAAACGGGGAAACCTCTCCAGACCAGCTCTTTACCCTGGAAGTGGTAGAATGTTTGGGACACTGCGGAGAGGGGCCTGTTATGATGGTTAATGATAAGATGTATACCGAGTTGAGCAAAGGGCGAGCTCTGGAAATTTTGAAAGAATGTCAATAGGAGGGATAAAATATGGTTAAAGAAAGAAAATTTCTTAAGGGCCCCCGACTGCGCGATGTTTCAACCTATGAATTTCCCGGATTGAAAAAAGCACTTTCTCTGGGGCCTGATAGGATTATCCAGCAAATCAGTGATGCCAGGCTGTTGGGTCGGGGTGGGGCTGGTTTCCCCACAGGTACCAAATGGGATCTGGCCCTGCAGCAGCAGGGTGAAAGAAAATATATGATCTGTAATGCCGATGAAGGAGAGCCAGGAACCTTCAAAGACAGATATCTTTTAGAGGAGAGACCCCTAAAAGTATTGGAAGGCTTAATGATAGGTGCCTATGCTGTTGGTGCAACTCAGGGTTATATTTATATCAGAGGGGAATATTCCGAACCGATCAAAATTGTTAGAGAAATTCTGGAAGATGCCAGAGAAGAAGGCATTTTAGGTGAGGATATATTTGGTTCTGGCTTCGATTTTGATATTAAACTCGTTCGGGGAGCTGGAGCCTATGTCTGTGGAGACGAAACCTCCTTAATAAATTCAATTGAGGGCAAACGGGGAATATCCCGGATAAAACCTCCCTATCCCATTCAGGAAGGACTTTATGGTCATCCCACAGTGGTAAATAATGTCGAGTCTCTGGCCTGTGCAGCTGAAATTATCAAACAGGGGGCAGGCGAGTTTGCTGCTCTCGGTACTGATAACAGCCGGGGAACCAAGTTAATCAGTCTCAGTGGAGACATTAATATCTCCGAAGTATTTGAAATAGAATTTGGCAGCTGTACTCTCAGCGAAATTATTGAGAATCTTGGCGGCGGTGTCCGCCGGGGCAGAGATCCCAAATTTGTAATACCCGGAGGTCTTTCCACGGCAGCACTCCTGCCCGAGGAGCTGGACTGCACTTACACCTATGAGGGAATTGAATCAGCAGGTTCCAGTCTGGGTTCAGGAGCCATAATTGTGGTAGGTGAAAGCAGGGATCTGGTTGATATTCTGCTGAAGGTTTCCCGATTTTACATGGATGAAACCTGTGGAACCTGTTTCCCCTGCCGGGAAGGCAATAAACAGATTAATTACATGCTTTCCCAGCATCGCAATAAAAAATTTAGCGGTCAGGAAGTGGAATTAATAGAAGATATCGGAGAGGTCATTGCTGCCGCTGCTCGCTGCGGACTGGGACAAACTTCGCTCTCTCTGATTAATTCAATCTTTAATAAATTTCCAGAGGAACTAATTGAGGAGGTGATTCACGTTGATTAAACTGACAATAGATAATACTCCGGTAGAAGTGGAAAAGGGAACAACCCTACTGGAAGCTGCCCGCCAGGTTCATATAAATATTCCCACTCTTTGTTATGAGGAGAATCTTTCAATTTACGGAGGCTGCCGCCTCTGTGTGGTGGAAGTTAATGAGAGAAGACAGCTGATGCCAGCCTGTGCTACTGAAGCTGAAGACGGCATGGAGGTAAAAACTCATTCTCCCCGGGTAAGAGAGGTTAGACAGACTCTCTTTGAGTTGATTATCGCTTCTCATGATATCAGCTGTGAATTGAACTGTTTAACCTGCACCCGACAGGCCAGTTGTGAGCTGAGGAATGTGGCAGAGGATATTGGTATCAACCGCATGAGATTAAACCCTATTTATCGGGGACTGGATAAAGATCTATCCAGCTACAGTGTGGTAAGAGAACCCAATAAATGCATTACCTGTGACCGCTGTATCCGTAAATGTGAGGAAGTTCAGGGAATTGGAATTTTTGCCAATTCCGACCGGGGTCCGGAAACTACCGTTACTACCTTTCAGGATAAGGGTATGGGCAATGTAGAATGTACCAACTGTGGACAATGCATCATTTCCTGTCCCACCGGAGCCCTTCATGAAGTTTATCACATGGATAGTGTCTGGGATGCTCTCTATAATGAGGAGAAGCATGTAATTGTACAAACTGCTCCGGCTGTCAGGGTGGCTATTGCTGAACCCTTTGGGGCTGAACCAGGAACTGTAGCAACCGGCCAGTTGGTGGCTGCTTTACGCCGGCTGGGTTTTGATGGAATTTTTGATACTAACTTTACAGCTGACCTGACAATAATGGAAGAAGGCACTGAAGTTGTTGAGCGGGTGTCAAATAATGAGCATCTCCCGGTTTTAACTTCCTGCAGTCCGGGCTGGATAAAGTTTATTGAGCATTTCTATCCCGAGCATCTTAAGAATCTATCAACAGCCAAGTCCCCCCAGCAGATGTTTGGGGCCCTGGCCAAGACCTATTATGCTGAAACAATGGGCGTGGATCTCGAAGATCTGGTGGTTGTCTCTATTATGCCCTGTACGGCTAAAAAATTCGAATCCAAGCGGCCGGAGATGGCTGATGATGTTGATTATGTTCTAACAACCCGGGAAGCGGCCATGATGATTAAGGCTGCTGGCATAAATATCTGTGACCTGGAGCCTGAGGAGTATGATAATCTGATGGGTGTTTCTACCGGAGCTGCAGATATATTTGGAACCAGTGGTGGGGTTATGGAAGCCGCCCTGAGGTCTGCTTATTATCTAATCACCGGAGAAGAACTGGAGGAAATTGATATAAAGCCTGTTCGGGGACTGGAAGGTTTAAAGAAAGCAGAAGTTCCAATTAATGAGGACCTTACCCTGAAAGTAGGAGTAGCTCACGGACTCAGCAATGCTAAAAAAATGATGGAAATGATTGCCGACGGGGAAGAGTTTCATTTTGTGGAGTTTATGGCCTGTCCCGGGGGCTGTATTGGTGGGGGAGGTCAGCCTATCTCGGCTGAATTAACCTCTACTGAAACTCTGCAACGTCGAATGGATGGTATTTACAGTATAGACAGCAGCAAAAAGTTAAGGCAGTCTCACGAAAATCCCATGGTGCAGAAATTATATGAAGAATACCTGGGCAAACCTGGCAGCCATAAGGCTCATAAGCTGCTGCATACTGAATATACCCCTCGAGGTTTGAGCTAAATTTCTGAGTTAGCTTGAACTGCTAAGGAAAGTAAAAAATATAACTCAGAAGCAAAGATATATAGCAAGATAAAGCAAGTAAAAAAGGGGAGCTGGTAGGCTCCCCTTTTCACCATAAAATATATTTATATTATTTCCATTAAACATATTTTTCCACAGCCTCTTCAATCTGATGAATATCAAGATCGGTGCCAGTTAACAATTCCTTTTTTTCCCCAAACT
>SLJX01000119.1 GCA_007134885.1 Halanaerobiaceae bacterium | reverse complement strand
TTTTGGAGCAGTTTTGGAGCAGTGAAGATGAGAACGATGAGAAGCTGAATTATCCGGAAAATTCGGATTAACAATTTTTTTGAGACAATAAAGGTGGTGATGGTCAAATGGGCTCAGGGAAGCAGCAGAATAATCCTGATTTTATCCTGCTGACAGCCTGCTTAATTCTGCTGGGTTTTGGCCTGATGATGATTATGAGTGCCAGTTCAATTCGGGCTTATAGTGTTTATGGAGATCCTCTTTTTTTCTTTCGGCGGCAGCTGATTTATGCCGGGGTTGGGCTCCTCTCCCTGCTGGTCTTTTCCCGGATTGATTACCATCTTTTTTTCAAGCATTCTAAGAAAATTTTGCTGCTGGCAATAGTTCTGCTGATTCTGGTTTTGATACCTGATATAGGCAGACAGGTTGGGGGATCCCGGCGCTGGCTGACATTTCATTTTTTCAACTTTCAACCTTCGGAATTTGCCAAGCTGTCTGTGGTGATTTATCTGGCCGGGTTTATCAAGCGTAAGGGAGAGAAAATTACCTCCTTTAGAGAGGGCTTGCTGCCAGCACTGCTGGTTGTCCTGGCATTTTTCTTTCTGATAGTGAGCCAGCCGGATCTGGGTACGGCCCTCAACATTTTTGGGGTGGCTATTTTCCTGCTAATTCTGGGCGGAGTACTGCTGCGACACCTTTTTTTGCTGGCACTGCCGGGAGCAGGTTTTTTATTTTACTACATACACAGCGCTCATTATCGGCTGCTGAGAATTCAAACTTTCTTTGATCCCTGGACTGACCCCCGGGGGACCGGCTATCATATAATTCAGTCACTCTTCGCCTTTGGTTCGGGAGGTCTGACCGGGGTTGGGCCGGGAAACAGCCGGCAGAAGTTTCTTTATCTGCCGGAACCCGGTACGGATTTTATTTTTGCCATTATTGGTGAGGAGTTTGGCCTGATAGGAACCCTGCTGGTTTTATTTCTTTTTGCGGTGATTGCCTACCGGGGCACGGTGATTACTCTGACAGCCCCTGATATTTTTGGTTCGCTGCTGGCAGCCGGAATTACTGCCATGATAATTATTCAGGCGCTCATAAATATTGGAGCGGTAACATCGCTGATTCCAGTGACCGGTATTACCCTGCCCTTCATAAGTTACGGGGGCAGTTCTTTGATAATTTCGCTGATCTCCATCGGCATCCTGTTAAATATTTCCCGGCAGGCGAAATAAACCGAACTGCAGGCAGCTGCTGGCTTTTTGATTTTTCTTTAAATTTTGTTGAGAAGGAGAGTCCTGGGAGATGAAAATGATTATTTCCGGAGGAGGAACAGGCGGCCATATCTCACCAGCTCAGGCTATTATTGCTGAATGGCAGAAGCGTCAGGGAGAGGTGCTTTACCTGGGGGGGCGGGAGAGCCAGGAAGAGGCTCTGGCTCAAAGAGAGGGAATTAATTTTGAGGGCCTGCCGGTTAAACCCCTGCCCAGACAACTGTCACTGAAACTTTTTAATTCCGGGGTCTCGAACTTAAGTGCTTTCCTGAGGGCCTGGCATATTATCAGAGATTATAATCCGGAGGTGGTTGTGGGTACCGGAGGTTTTACCGCCGGCCCGGTGCTGCTGGCTGCTGCTCTTCGGGGATATCCCACCTTGATTCATGAGCAGAATTCCTATCCAGGCCTGACCAACAGGCTTCTGGCCAGAGTGGTTGACCGGGTGGCTGTCAGCTTCCCTGATAGTGCTAAATTTTTTCCCCCGGGTTCCCGGAGCAAGATCAGGGTTACCGGAAATCCGGTGCGGCCGTCAATTCTGGAAGCTGCCCGGGAGAATTTTGAGGCTGCAGACAGGCAAAAGGGAGAAGATATTTTTCCAGAAGGCTTTCTAACTGCCGGGGATTTTCTCCTGCTGGTTATGGGAGGAAGCCAGGGTTCAAAATTTATAAACGAGATTATGCTGGAGATCTATCCCGGTTTACTGGAGAAAAATAGTGAGAAGTACAGGGAGAAAAAAGGCAGAGATGCTGGAGAGCTTAAGGTAGTCCATCTAGCGGGAAAAGCCAATTATCACCAGGTTAAGGAGCTGCTGGGGAAAAAACTGTCAGCTGCGGCCAGAAGAAAAATTGTGGTGATGGATTATTTAAATGAAATTGAAAAGGCGCTGGTCAGAGCAGATCTTCTGGTAGGGAGAGCCGGGGCTTCCACTATTGCTGAGATTACAGCAGTGGGGCTGCCTTCCCTTCTGCTGCCCTATCCTCATGCTGCCGGTGATCATCAGCTGAGAAATGCCCGTTACCTTAGCGAGAAAGGGGCCGCTGTTCTTCTGCCGGAAGACAGTCTGGAACCTGAGGATTTGCTGGCTGAAATTAAAATTCTGCTTTCCGAGGAAGATAGACTCTGTTCCCTGTCGCAGGCTGCTGGTAAACTGGGAAGACCTGAGGCCATCAAGGATATCATGAAAGAAATTCTGGCTCTGGGAAAAAACCGAAATTGTTCCTAAGGGAAATAGCAGGAATGTAAAGTAAGCATCTTGAGAGCTTCGCTGCGAAAAGTCATTTTACAGGCAATTTGATTGATAGGATAAACTGATATGACAGGGATTAGAATTTCAAATTTTAATGATATCGATTTTATGCAGGCTAATCATCTTGATTTAACTCTATATAAATAGTATCATAGGACAGGTAAAAGGAGAAAAAGAAAATAACAGAAATGTTTATCTAAGCTAAAAGCATAGCAAGCAAAGCAATGTTAATAAAAGGAAGGCTTTTAAAATGGCTGAAAAAGACAGGCTTAAAAAAGACAGGCTTAAAAATGATAAGCTCATAAAAGTGAGGCCAGGAAAAGAACAGCCTGAAAAAAAGATACTGGAAAAAATTAATCAGGTACATCTGGTTGGTATTGGCGGAATTTCCATGAGCGCTATTGCCGGCTTTCTTCTGGAGCGGGGAATTAAAGTTACCGGTTCGGATCTCAAAATAAATGACAAGATTAAAATGCTGCAGAATAGAGGGGTTGAAGTTTTTCGGGGACACCGGGCAGAAAATCTGGGGGAGGCTGGCCTGCTGATCTATTCCAGTGCAATTCCGGCCGATAATGTCGAGCTTGAAGAAGCCCGGCGACGGGGAATTATAATAATGCAGCGGGCTGAAATGCTGGCGCTGCTGACGTTGAATAAAAGGCTGGTGGCGGTTTCCGGGACTCACGGCAAGACCACCACTACCGGGATGCTGGCTGCTATTTTTCTGGCGGCCGGACGGGATCCGGATGTGATGGTTGGTGGTGATCTGGACTTGATTCAGGGGAATTATCGAACCGGCGGGGGTAATTACTTTCTGACAGAAGCTGATGAAAGTGATGGTTCACTGCTCTACTTTTCTCCAGAGACAGCCGTAATCACCAATATTGAACCAGAACATATGGATTATTATCAAAACGAAAAGGAACTTGTTAGTACCATGGTGGAGTTTCTGGCCGGGACCGGCGGGACAAATAAGACCAAGAAAACTAAAAGGAAAAAGAGAGAAGGTTCTGCGGTGCTCTGTCTGGAGGATGTTATGATCCGGAAGCAGCTGCTTCCGGCCCTTGGGAAAAAATGTCCGGGACTGGAATTAATAACCTATGGTTTTGGCAGGGGCGAGCTCCAGGCCCGAAATACTGTCAGAGAGGGCTATGCCAGCAGATTTGAGTTGGTTTTTCAGGGAGAAAGTAAGGGTTCTTTTCAGCTGGCTGTTCCCGGAAATCACAATATTTTAAATGCTCTGGCAGCAGCAGCAGCAGCCAATCGGGCCGGGATTAACTGGGAGGAGATCAGCAGGGGTTTAAGAGGTTTTTCCGGGATAAAGCGGCGCTTTGAAATTAAAGGTGAAGTTCGGGGAATTACTGTCATTGATGATTATGCCCATCATCCCACTGAAATTAAAACACTTTTTTCCACGGCAGTTGAACTGGGTTATCAGAGGATTGTTACTGTTTTTCAACCGCATCGTTATACCCGGACCGAAAAACTCTGGCAGGATTTTGTTCGGGTGCTGAGCCGGGCACCAGGTCCCCTGCTGCTGACTGAAATTTATCCAGCCCATCAGGAGCCGATTCCAGGCATTACTTCCAGCAATTTGCTGACTGATATAAAACGAAGAATTAAAAAAGCAAAGCATCAGCTAATTGACAGAGATGATCAGCAGCACTGTAAGAGAAGCAGGACTGGAGAGGGTAGAGGAGATGAAATCGATTCTCCCGGACCTGGATTGGCGAATAGTGAAGATCTGACAGTAAGGAGTGGTGAGGAGGAAGCTGATCCTGCCGGCGTGGTTGAAAATGAAAACGCTAAAAGTGAGCGAAAAACAGCTGGAATATCGTCAGGAGAGAAGCAGGAAAAAATATATCTGACACCTAACCGGGATGAGGCGGTGAAAAAGCTGGTTAAAATTGTTAAACCAGGAGATCTGGTGCTGACTGCTGGAGCTGGCGATGTTTACCGGATAGGTGAGAATTTTCTGGCAAAATTACAGGAGTTTGATAATTAAACAGAGCATTAATCAGATAAGAATAAGAGAAAGACAAAATATAAGAACAGGTAAACCGCCGTGCCCCTCTGGGGCACAACAATAGATGAAAAATATACCTGCTATTTTTCAAGATAAAAAAGAAAAGAGAGGACAGACAAAACACAAAAGTAACGGGCAGATATGGTGAGGTACCAGGCAGATATGATAAGGTAACAGCAGGTAAAAAAGGGACAGCAAATAAAAAAAGAACAGAAAAGTAAATCAGTCAAAAGGAGAAAGTACCGGGAAGATAAAAGCCGGGCAGGCAAAGGGCTAAGCCGGGGAGGGAGTTAAAGGTGTTCAAATTTGCAGTAATACTGATAATATTATCCCTGGTTGCCGGGGTATTATTTTCCTCACCGATTTTTACTGTGGAAGAGGTTATTGTTACCGGCTATGAAGAGGATGGTCTCAATATTGAAATCATCAGGGGTCAGAATATTTTCACTGCTGATACCGAACTGATTACTGCTGAGATCAAAGAGGATCCCTATGTGGAAGAGGTTAATTTTCAGCGGGTTTTTCCTGATAGACTGGTATTTGAGGTTATTTTTAATCAGCCTCTGGCAGCTATTATCAACAATGAAAAATATGTGATTTTTAATACCTATAATTATATCATTGGTGAAGGTCTGGAGGAGAATCGATATCAGGTTCCAGTTCTGAACAACCTTTCCTATAATTTCCGGGGCAGAGAAGTTTTGCTGGCAGAAGAGGTGGAAAATTTTCTTGCTGCCATGGACCGCCTGCCGGAAGAACAGAAGAGAAGAATAGTTTCAGTTGATTTTGGCGGACCCCGGATTAGATTAAGGCTGGAGGGAGGAGCTGAGGTGGTAATGGGCGGTTTTAGTGATCTGGAGAGAAAATTTAACATTCTCTACTCAGCCCTAAAACAGGAGATGATTGACCCTGAAAATCTGGATTATCTGGATGTGAGTGCTCCCGAGCGACCGGTTATCAGAAAAATTAATCAGGGTAATTAATTAAAGAGCAAATTGCGAGTTTTTATTATAAGTATATTCAGATGGAAGAATTTATGAGGGGGTAAGAATTTATGCCAGCAAAATGATATTAAAAGAAGGATTAACATACTTAATGTTGAATTGTTTAATTAGATATGGTTTGGTGAATAGATAATTTGATATGGTTTGGAAAACAGAATAGTTTGACAGATTTTTGGTAGATGAGGAGGGAGTATTGTTGGCCACTCAGCAGATTGTTACCGCTATTGATGTAGGAACCAAAAAAATATGTGCTCTGATTGCTGAAATTAACCGGGAGATGGAAATTGAGATTATTGGAGTTGGGTTTATGCCTTCCAATGGCCTGCGCAAGGGTATTGTTGTCGATATTGATATGGCAGCAGAGTCAATATCTCAGGCCATCGACAAGGCTGAAAGAATGGCAGGTATTGAAGTTGGCTCGGCCTTTGTCGGGATTGCTGGCTCTCATATTTCTTCGGAAAACAGTCACGGAGTGGTGGCAATAACGGGCTCGGAGAAGGAGGTTAAGCAATCTGATATCGATAGAGTAATGGAGGCAGCCCAGATAGTTCCCCTTTCTCAGGAGGAAGAGATGATTCATGTCCTGCCCCGGGAATTTATCATTGACGGAACCAGAGGAATCAGGCATCCCAAGGGTATGTCGGGAGTCAGGCTGGAGGTGGAAACCCATATAGTCAAGGGTTCCTCAACTTCGGTCAGCAACCTGGTAAAAAGTGTCAGACGCTCCGGGCTGGAGGTTAACGAAATTGTGCTGGATCAACTGGCTTCCAGTTATGCGGTACTTTCTTCTGATGAGCGGGAGCTGGGAGTTGCTTTAATAGATATTGGAGGTGGCACCACAGATTTAATAGTATTTCATGAAGGCAATATCTGCTATACTTCGGTGCTGCCGGTGGGCGGCAATCATGTTAGCAACGATATTGCTGTGGGCTTAAGGACTCCGGTTTCAGAAGCAGAAAAGTTGAAGATTTTGCATGGAGCGGCCAGCTGTGATTTAATCGAGCAGGAAGAGGAGATTGAGGTACTGAAACCCAGCGGTCAGGAGTCCCGCCGGGTTAACCGCCGCTATCTCTGCCGGGTCATCGAACCCCGGATGGAGGAAATATTTCAGCTGGTGCGGCAGGAACTAAAGAAAACAGGCAGCCGGGAAATGACACCTGCGGGAATGGTAATAACGGGAGGGGCTTCCCTGCTGGAGGGCAGCTGTCAGCTGGCTTCGGACATCATGGGTCTTCCGGTCCGGAGAGGAGAGCCGGGATATGTTGATGGATTTTCTGATATTATAGATAATCCAGTTTACATAAAAAAGGACGGCAGGATTCCCAAGCCGGTATTTTCCACAGGCGTCGGCCTTTTGATGTATGCCCTGAAAAATCAAAAACTCAGCAGGTCTGCCGGCAGAAAGAAAAGAAAAAATAAGGAGGTTGTCAATAGTTTTTTTTCTAAACTAAAAAGTTTATTTGATGATTTTTTCTAGTAATTTTTCAGCAGCAAACTATACCAGGAAAACTGCAATTTGTTATTAAATTGCTGAAATTAAATCTCATTAAATCTCAGATTTAGGTCCGGAATTAATAGGATTAATAAGACTAGAAAGAAAAAAATGGCTAAAATATTTTTAGGTTACTCCAAATTTTTTTAAGAGTAAAGCAGGTTCTTTAAACAAGTTTTTGAATATTAAGGGAGCCAACTTAGTTAAGCAAGTCTAAAACATCAATGAGTATTGAGAGGGGGTTTTGGCAAGTGTTTGAGATTGGAACAGAAGTTGAACAATTTGCTAACATAAAAGTGGTTGGTGTTGGCGGAGGAGGTAATAATGCCGTCAACAGAATGATTGCTGATGGACTGGAAGGTGTTGAATTTATTGCGATTAATACCGATGCTCAGGTTCTGATGGCTTCCAATGCTGGAATTACCATAAGAATCGGAGAGAAACTGACCAAGGGACTGGGAGCAGGCTCTGACCCGGAAATTGGCCGGGAGGCTGCTGATGAGAGCAAGCAGGAAATTGCCGATGCAGTGGCGGGAGCCGACATGGTTTTTATTACAGCCGGAATGGGAGGAGGTACCGGAACCGGTGCCGCCCCAATAGTGGCTGAGGCTGCCAAGGAACAGGGTGCTCTGACTGTGGGAGTTGTTACCAAACCCTTTACTGTGGAAGGTACCAAACGGATGGACAATGCCGAAGAGGGTATTAAGGATCTTGAGGAGGAGGTAGACACTCTGATCATCATTCCCAACGACAGACTGCTGGAGGTGGCCGAGAAAAATACCAGCCTGATGGAGGCTTTTAAAATTGCCGATGGAGTGCTCCGTCAGGGGGTTCAGGGCATTTCTGATTTGATCACCATCACAGGAATCATTAATCTGGATTTTGGTGATGTTAAAACAATTATGAAAGATGCCGGCTCTGCCCTGATGGGTATTGGCAGGGCTTCGGGAGAAGAACGGGCTAAGGAGGCTGCCAGGCTGGCGATCGATTCCCCCCTGCTGGAAGCTTCAGTTGATGGAGCTAAAGGTGTGCTGATAAATATCACTGGAGGCCCCGATCTGGGGATTCATGAGGCCTATGAGGCGGCTAAAATAGTCAAGGATGTATCCGATGTTGACGCCAATATTATCCTGGGAGCTGTTATTGATGAGGAGCTCAATGATGAGGTTAAAGTTACTGTAATAGCTACCGGTTTTGGTTCTGAGGATGGCAGGCTGGAAACCGAGGAACAGGAGTCCTTTGCCGAGGAAATTCAGCTGGATACCAGTGGAGATGAACTTGATATTCCGGCCTTCCTGAGGAGAAACGAATAATAATTACCCAGGAAAATATCAACAAGAAATTAACAATAACCTGCAGATAAAAATCAAATGTTAACGGGATTGAACAAGATAGAAAGTTTGAAATAAAAAGTAAAAAAAATAGTAAAAATCAGCTAAAAATTAAGGGCTGAAATAACTTTATTTTAGGGCCGGTAACAGGTTTTATCCGGGAGCAGCAGACAGAGAAGGACTCGATGCTGACGGAAAAGCATCGAGTTCTTGTTATATTGCTGGAGGCTATTTAAATATACCGGGTTTTATGGTATACTTTAATTTGAGGTTTTAGATATAGTAGAGGTGAAATAAATGCGCTGCCCCTTTTGTTCCGAGGAGAACAGCCGGGTGATAGATTCCCGGTCCACCGATAATAATCAAACTATCAGGAGACGGCGGGAATGTTCCTGCTGTCAGAAAAGGTTCACCACCTATGAAAAATATGAGAAGATACCGCTTTTTGTGAGAAAAAGTGATGGAAGCAAGGAACTTTTCTCGGAAGAGAAAATTCTTTCCGGGCTTTACAAGGCCTGTGAGAAGAGGCCGGTTTCCCAGCAGAAGCTGGAAAATCTGGTTCAGGAGATTAAGTCTGAATTATTAAACATGATGGAACAGGAGGTATCAAGCCACCAGATTGGTAATCTGGTAATGAAAAAGCTCAAGAAAATTGATCAGGTAGCCTATGTGCGATTTGCCTCGGTTTACCGGGAGTTTAAGGATGTGGAAAGCTTTAAAGAAGAGCTGGATAAGTTGCTTTCAGAGGAGCAGGAAGTCGGGGATGTTTAAAATTGGTGAGCAGGAGGCCGCTGATGTTTAAAATTGTGGAGCAGGAGCAAGCAACTTATTTGAAATTTAAACCCTGGGAGGAACTGGGCTGCAGTGCCATATTTTCCCTGAAGATGAGGGAGACAGCGGCAGCTAATGCCAGCCTCTATAAAAGCTTAAATATAGATAAAAGTAGAGTTGTACAGCTCAAACAGGTACACAGCAGAAATTTATTTATCCTTAAGAATAGAGAAAGTTATCAGAAGCAGGAACTTTTTCGCGCCGATGCAGTGATATCTTCCCGGGGGAGAATCAGCAGTCTGCCTGAATATTCTGCTGATGACCAGCTGGCCGGGGGAAATTCTGCGGTACTTCAGGGTGTTTTTGCTGACTGTGTTCCCGTGTATTTTTGTGAACCCCGGGAGAAGATTCTGGCTCTGGCCCATGCCGGCTGGCGGGGTACCGGTAAAAGAATCTGCTCATCTGTTTTACGGGAACTTACCCTGAGATATGGAATTGAACCGGAGGACTGTCAGATTATTATCGGACCGGCTATTGGAATGAGAAATTACCAGGTGGGCAGTGAAGTTTTTAGGTTTTTTTCAAATTACTGGGATGATCCCCGGAATTTTTTCCAGGACGACTCCCGGAGCTGCGGGGCAGAGAAACAGGAGAAACCGGGGAAATACTATCTGGATCTGAAAGAAGCCAACCGGCAGGATCTTCTTAAGGCCGGAGCCAAAGAAGAAAACATCTATCTTTCTCCCCGGGATACCTTTAAAGATAGTGAGATGTTTTATTCTTACCGACGGGAGGGGAACCAGGCTCTGCGCATGAAAGCTCTGCTTTTCTGGGAGGAGAGCAAACAGGATTGATCTGGTGATTCTGATGGGTGGCTCTGATATTTGTTCTGAATTTTTGCTCGGGGTTTTAAGAATTTGAGAGATAGAATGGCAGTGCCGGTAATTTTGTCAGCTAAGGGCAGATTAACCGGGTTGCAGGCTCGACTTGAGATAATAGTTTTTTTTCGGGTGATAAATTATGGTTGATAATGCTGCTGGCCCCTCCAGGTCGGGGAAACCTGTCAGGTCGGGTAAAAATAGGAGTAATTTTATCTGGATAGCACTGCTGATATTACTGGTTTTTCTGGTAATCCTTTTTCTGGTGCTGAATCAGGTAGCCGGCAACCGCCCCCGGTCAGAGACAGTCAGTTTTGGAGAAGTAGTGGACCGGGTAGAATCTGAGGCTCTGCTGATCCGGAATGAACGGGTTTTTACCAGCTCTGCTCCGGGCAGGGTAGAACTGGTCCAGTCCGAAGGGGAACGGGTCAGTTATGGTGAAGAGGTGGCCTGGCTGGAGACAGCAGAAAATAGGATTGCCGTCTATACCGAGCTTGCCGGAGTTATAAGTTTTGCCCGTGATGGGTATGAGGATGTTCTGCGGCCGGAAAATATTGCTGACTTAAATTTTGCTAAATATCAGGCTGTTGATCCGGGGTATTCACATGTAATTGAAGGTCACGAGCTAGAAGAGGGCTCATTTATTTTTCGGATAGTTGATAATGATCACGTTTATATGGCTTTTCCGCTGCCAGAGGAAGAGGTTGAAAGATTTGCCCCGGGAGAAAATGTTTTTATCAGCCGGGACCAGACCGAGGATTTGATTCCGGCCCGGGTTACCGCTATCAACAGGCAGGCTGAAAATTTAGCCGGGAATGGTAACGGGAGTGAGAAAGGCCTGCTGGTCATCAGGGTAGATAGATTTAGACAGCGGTGGTTAAATCAGAGACTGGTGGAAAAAACCCTAATTAAGAATATCTATCGAGGACTGGTAATTCCCCGGGAGGCTGTTTTTTTAACACCTGAAGGTCGGGGAGTTCTGGTTCAGGACCGGGATGGTTCTCACAGCTTTATTAGAGTTGAAGTGATAGGAGGAAATGCTGACAAGCTGGTGGTAGAGGGACTTGAAATTGGACAGCAGATAATCGCCAATCCAGAATCAGTTGACTTTGGCAGGGAGGGTTAATAAGGTGGCAGTATCAGGCCAGGATGAAACATCAGGAAAATTGGATCTGGATCAAACAAAAAAAGAGGATTTGAAAAACAGATTTCAGCAAACCGTCGGAAAAATACTGGCAGCAGCTGCAAAAGTGGACCGGGACCCTGAAGAAATTAAGCTTGTAGCTGTAGGCAAAACTCACCCCCTGGATGAAATAATTTTTTTAACAGGACTGCAGGCTGAAGAAGGTTTCAGGATTGCTGCTCCGGGAGAAAGCAGGGTGCAGGAACTTCTTGATAAAGAAGAGGAGAGACCGGGGGAGCTTAACTGGCATTTTGTCGGACATCTTCAGCGCAACAAGGTTAAATATCTGGCCAGGCTGAATAATGTTTCTCTGCTTCATTCTCTGGACAGTATCAAACTGGCCAGGGAGATTAATAAGCGGGCTGGTAAAAATGAGCGTCAGATGGAAGTTTTAGTCCAGGTGAACATTGCCGAGGATGAAAATAAGTTTGGTTTTTTAAAATCAGAAGTGGAATCCTTTCTGGAGAAGGCCAGGAAATTTAATCACCTGGAAATCTCAGGCCTGATGACGATACTGCCGCATTTTGATAATCCAGAAAGATGTCGTCCCTATTTTCAGGAAATGAAAAATATGCAGCTGGAGCTGCAGAAGCAAGGTTATCAGCTGCCAGAACTGTCAATGGGTATGACCAATGATTTTACCATAGCTGTGGAGGAAGGTGCCACAATTTTGCGGATAGGACGGGCTTTATTCGGCCCTAGAGATTATTAAAAAGGCAGGTGAAATTAAAATGAGTGAAGGTTACTGGAGAAGAATGCTTGATTTTTTCGGATTTGCCGAGGAGCAGGAGGAGTTTAATGAAGCCGGGGGTGAGATTGACCGGGATGAAGTTAATGAACCAGCCTCCAAAAGAAAGAATAAGGTGATAAAATTGAGCAGGACAAAGGATGTTAAGCTGGTGGTACATAGCCCCTCTTCCTTTGATGGAGTCAAGGAAATCGTTGATGATCTCAAAAATTCCCGGGCTGTTATTTTAAATTTAGAGAACAGGGATAAAAATATGGCCCGGAGATTTATCGACTTCTTGAGCGGCTCAGTCTATGCCTTAAACGGCAGTACCCAGAAACTAGGAACCGGGGTTTTTATTTTTACTCCTCAGGGAATGGATGTGGATGCCAGAGCAATTGAAGATGCCATTAAAAATGAGTTCATAGAAGAATGAGTCCGGTTTAATGCAGGAGGCGTTTTTCAGAGGAGCAGCTGCAGAAAACAGGCCGATTAACTGCGTGATAAAAGAAGCAGAAAGATGGGGCATCCTCTTTTCTATGATTACGATCGGCTATGATCCCTGTTAGAATAGGGCTGTAAATTAAGAAACCGAACTTTGACCACAATCTACTGGATAACTGCTGGAATAACAGGTAATGGAGGTAAAATCTTGCTGATATATCGTGCTGTAGACGTTTTCTTTCAAATAATGTATCTGCTTTTAATTATCCGGATTATATTATCCTGGGTTGGCCGGGGAATTCCCTATAATTCAGCCTTTCGTGGTTTAATTCAATTTGTCTATGGTGTAACCGAACCAATTTTAGGTCCGATTCGTCAGGTTCTGCCCAGCTCGGGAATGGGAATTGATTTTTCCCCGCTCGTTGCCTTTTTCCTTCTGAGAATCCTGCAGAGTCTGGTACTGAATCTGGTTAGTTCAATTTTTGTAATTTAGCGAAGCTTACTTGAATACATCAGGCCGGAGGAATCTAAATGGCAGCAGAAAATAATATACTTTCCTTTTTAACCAGGGAAGAGGATAGGGAGTTTGGCAATCGACTGCTGGATCTGGCTGAAACTGTTAAGACCAGAAATTCTTCCCGGGCCACGGGATTTGTCAATCCCCATCAGAAAAAAATAGCGGTTGATATTCTAAATCAGCTGACAGGAATTAATTACCTGATTTCCGGTGGTTATGAACAGGCCGAAAGAAAGAGAATATTGATTTTCCCAGATTATCTTTTTCCCGATCATCAGGAGGTCCCTCTCAGCTGTGTCAGGGTCAATGGCAATTTTAACTTTGTTACTGTCAACCACCGGGATTTTCTGGGGGCTTTGCTGGGACTGGGTATTAAAAGGGATTATGTTGGTGATATCCTGGTTCATGACAGTTATGCCCAGGCTGTTCTGGCACCGGAAATTTTGCCGGAGGTCAAATTAAATCTCAGTAAGGTTAATGAGGTACCGGTAGAGGTTAAAGAAATATCCTGTGAGGATCTTATTTTTCGGCCCCGGAATGTCAAGGAAATTCTGGCAACAGTTGCTTCCCTGAGACTGGATGCAGTTATCAGTGCCGGTTTTGGAGATTCCCGAACCAAAAGCAGCTCTTTGATTTCCGGGGGCCAGGTTAAACTAAACTGGAAGCCGGAAAGTGATCCCGCAGCCGAAGTTGAGATTGGTGATGTAATTTCCATCAGAGGCCGGGGAAGGCTGATTGTTGCAGAAGATCGCGGGATTTCAAATAGCGGCAGAATCAAGCTTACAATTGAGAGGATTACCTGAGAAGCAGGGCTTCTTAAGACACTTTAAGACTGTTTTTAAGACTGCCTGATTTGAGCTAAAAAATATAATAGTTTGATCTAAAAATATAAGAAAAGGCTGAATTTATCATCATTACCCCATGATAACCAGCTGGAGGCTGATTTTTTAGCTGGCAGATTATCGCTGTTTGATTATCTGCTGGTTGATTTTACAGCACAAAATATTTATGCTGGTTGATAATAGTTGGTTTATTTCTTTTAGAATTGATTGTTAGGTTTATGATTTCAGCTTTATTATGGATTTAAGCTTTATATTTAAAGTTTTTGTAAGATAAGTGACTGGCGCCTGAAGGTTTGAAAATTATCTATTTTAGCGGGAGGGATTTATATGAAGTTTTCACCCCTGGATATTTATAACAAAGAGTTTAATAAATCGACTTTTGGTTATAATTCTACCCAGGTTGATGAATTTCTGGATGAGGTGGGACTGGCCTATGAAAGACTGCTGAAGGATTACAGTTCTCTGGAAGAAGAGAAAAAGAGACTGGAGGAAAAACTGGAGAACTATGAAAGTATTCAGGATAAGCTGGAAGAAACGTTAAACCGGGTCCAGCGCTCTGTGGAAGAGCAGTCTGCTCGAGCCCGGCAGGAGGCAGATAGAATCAGAAGGCAGGCCGAGAAGGAAGCTGACAATATTCTAAGGCAGGCCCGGAATGAGGCTGACAGCATAAAACGGGAAGCCCGGCAGGAGATTCAGGGAGAAAAATCAAAAATTGAAGATCTGAGAGAGCAGAAGGAACTTTTCAAGATTAGGTTTCGTTCCCTGCTGAAAAATTATATGAGAATTGTGGATGAGGGAGTTGAGAAACTGGATCAGGCTGAAAGTCAAATGATTGAAGGGATTCCTGAGGGAGTGCTGGAGGAAGAAGAGGAGGATCGCCAGAGGGCTGATATTGAGGAAAGTCAGCAGTTCGCCGGGGAATACTCTGCTGAAGAAGAAAGTTATGCTGCCAGCAGATATCAGGAAGGGGAAGAGCCCGATTTTCAGGGCGGAAATAATAGAGCAGAGCAGTTGGAATTTAAAGAACATGATAATCGGGAAAATGTTCAAAGCCGCAGCAGGGAGAAAAGTGAGGAGCAGAGACCTGATAATAGGCGGCAGGAAAAGATTGAAGCTGAAAAGAGAGAGCAAGAAGAGGAAGAGCAGGCTGGCGGCCAGAACCGAAATCCCGATCTGGATGATACTAAAATTAAGGAATAGCCAGGTTTATCTGTCAGCAGGAAGAATAGGCTGGCAGAAAAAAACCGGTATCTTCCAGCATTAACAACAGGAGAGATAATAGTGCAGGAAGGCGCAGGAATAGATTTTCTGCCGGGAGGGAGCTGATTAAAGTGAAAATCAGAAAGGAATATGTTAAAATACTGGATCTGGAGAATGAATTTGAAGCAGGTCTGCTGAGCAAGGAATTAGAGGAGCTGGATATCCCCCATGAAATCCACTCTCTCCATGATCAGGCTTTTGACGGCCTCTATCAGATGCTGCACGGCTGGGGTTTTATAACCGCTCCTCCCGAGAGAGCTGAAGAGATAAAATCAGTTTATCAGGATCTTTTGAAAGACATTGACAGGAAAGAAAAAGGACTGGAGCAAAAAGAAAGTGAAGACCAGGAAGAATTTAAGGAAGACTAAGATGTTATTTTGAGGTTAGGATGATTGGATGATTTATATTATTTTTCTGGTGATAGTTTTGCTGGACCGCCTGAGCAAACTTTATATAAGTAATAATTTTATCCTGGGTGAAAGCGAAATTATAATCGAAGGGATGCTGCAGTTTACCTATGTCAGGAATACCGGAATTGCCTTTGGACTGCTGGCAGGAAGAGGCTGGCTCTTAATCTTACTACAGGCTCTGGTAATAGCTCTGCTGCTGGTATTAAAATTGCGTTATTTCCCCTCTCAGATGCTGATAAATTACTGCTTTGCTGCTTTGCTGGCAGGAGCAATCAGCAATCTTGTGGACAGAATTTTATACGGATATGTGGTTGATTTTGTAGATATAGGCATCTGGCCTGTTTTTAACGTGGCCGATGTCTTTATTGTGGCAGGTGCAGCCGGTTTGATTCTTCTGATTTTGCAAGAAGAAATCAGACCTGCCTCCAGAAAAAATTCCGGCTAATAAAAATGAAACCTAATCTCGAAATCAAGGATTCTGGGATTGATATATGGGTTTTTATAAAAAATTTTGATTGTTATTTTGATTGTAATAAAGAATTTTTGTAACAGAATTTAGGAGAGCTATCATGGGAAAAGACAGGGAAGTTATCAAAATAGAAGCTAAAGATAAAGCCGGCAGACTGGATAAATTTCTGGCCGAGAGATTACCCTCCTTTTCCCGAAGCCAGCTGCAGCGGCTGATTGAAGAGGGCAGGGTAAAAATTAACCAGGAAGAGATTTTAAAAACATCCCGGGAGGTAAAGGCAGCTGATATAATTACCCTGGAAATTCCACCTCCGGAGAAGACCGGCCTTGAGCCGATGGACCTGGAGATTGAAATCATATATCAGGACCGGGACCTGGCTGTTATCAATAAACCTGCCGGTCTGGTGGTACATCCGGCGGGCACTCATGATGGTCCCACCCTGGTGGAGGGGCTGCTGGCCCAGCTGGATAATCTTTCAGGAATCGGCGGTAAACTCAGACCGGGGATTGTCCATCGTCTTGATAAAAACACCACCGGTATAATGGTGGTAGCGAAGAATGATAGAGCTCATCAGAAATTGAGCCGCCAGTTTAAAGAACGCTCGGTAAAAAAAATCTATCGGACTATTGTGGGAGGGCACCCTGAACATGACAAGGCCAGAATTGAGGCTCCCATTGGCCGGGATCCGGCAGACCGCAAAAAGATGACTGTTCGGCCTGAAAACAGCAAAAGGGCAGTTTCCCGCTATCAGGTTTTAGAGAAACACCCGGGATTTTCGGAACTCAGAGTGGAACTTTTAACCGGAAGAACTCATCAGATCAGGGTTCATATGGAGTTTATCGGACATTCAATTGCCGGCGATAAAAAATATGGCGGCCAGGCAAGTCTCAGGACAGCTGGAAGCGGGGGTTTTGAAATAAAAAGGCCGATGCTGCATGCCTGGCAGCTGGGATTTATTCATCCCGGGAAGGGTGAATTCAAAGAGTTTGAGGCTGTTCTGCCGGAGGATTATTTAAGTTTTCAGCAGTATTTAACCTCAGACTAAACTCCGGATAATATTTATTTTAACTGCTAGAAGTTTGCTAAAGTTTCTGCAGCCGGGTTAATTTTCTTATTATTTTTCCGGAATTTTTTTTATTTTATATTTTAGCTTGTTTCAGCTAAGGGATTTTTTCAGGCCTTTTAATAATAAATTTATGAGAGATTCATTTAATTTGAGGGAATTAATTGCCAGGATGTTGCAGGAGATAGAGAAAAGTTTATCGAATAGTAATACAGAAAAAAATATAACGGGAAGGGTTGGTGTTAATCTTGGCTAAATATGACACAAAGGATATTCGCAATTTTGCCCTGATATCTCACGGCGGGGCTGGAAAAACAACCTTTACAGAAATGGCACTGGTTAAGGCCGGTGTGAAGGATGAAGCAGGTACGGTTGAACGGGGTAATACCGCCTCAGACTTTACTCCCGAGGAGAAAGACAAGCAGTTTTCGATAACCAATTCCTACTTTTCGTTTCCCTGGAATAATCGCCGGATTAATCTGATTGATACTCCAGGTTACGCTGATTTTCGAGGAGAGGCTGCCAGTGCTCTGAGCATGGTAGAGGGAGCCCTTCTGCTGATAGATGCCAGCAGCGGTGTGGAAGTAAATACCCATTATGTCTGGGAAAAGGCCCGGGAAAACGGATTGAGTAAATTTATTTTCATTAATAAAGTGGACAAGGATGAAATTAACTTCAATGCCCTTCATGATGAACTGCAGGAATTTAGCGAGGTGAATTTACTGCCACTTACCATCCCGGCAGGCACCGGTGAGGATTTTCAGGGAATTATTGATCTGCTTGCCGGCAAGCTAATTACCGAAAACGGGAAAATTAAGGAGATACCTGAGGAGTTCCAGGAACTGGCTGATGAGTACCATTTTGAACTAATTGAATCGGTGGTTGAATCTGATGATGAATTGATGATGAAATATCTGGAAGATGAAGAGATCAGTGATGAAGAGATTACCGATGCTCTCTTTAAATCAGTAGAGCAGAACACGACCGTACCGCTCTTTGCCGGGGTAGCCAGCCACAACTTTGGTGTCAAAAGAACCCTGGATTATCTGGTTAAGCTGATACCTGACCCCAGCCACCGTTCATCTCTCAAGGATATCAATGGCGAAGAAGTGGAACTTAACTTGTCAGCAGAAAGCGATGTGCTGGCCCAGGTCGGCAAAACTATGGTTGATCCCTACATCGGTAAGTTGTCAATCTTTCGGATGTATAACGGACGGCTCCAGAAGGGAGATGAGCTCTATGTCCCCCGGCTGAATGATAAACTTAAAGCCAGCAAGCTCTATAAGATAAATGGTGCAGAGCAGAATGAAGTTGAAGAACTGCTGGCCGGTGATATCGGGGCGGTGGCCAAGATCGGGGAACTGGAAACTTCCGATACGATTACCGAACCTGATAATATTGTGGAGTTGAAAAAGCTGGAGCTGCCCGAACCTATGCTGATTCAGAAGGTTACCAGCAAGGAGGGGCAGGATGATGAGAAGATGTCCAATGCCATCCAGCGTTACAGTCAGGAGGATTTAACCTTCAAGGTTAACTTTAACCGGGAGACCAAGGAACTATTAGTTCATGGAATGGGTACCGTGCATCTGGATGTAATAAAAAAGGTCTGTCAGCGCAAGTTTGATGTCAGCTTTGATACCAGCGAACCCAGTGTGGAGTATAAAGAAACAGTTCAGAGCAAGGTCGATGTTGAAGAGAAATACAAGAAGCAGTCCGGCGGTCGGGGACAGTACGGCCATGTTGTGATGAAATTTGAACCCCTGCCGCGGGGGAAGGGCTTTGAGTTTGAAGAAGAAATCTTTGGTGGTGCTGTGCCCAGTCAGTATATCCCTGCCGTGGAGAAGGGGGTTAGGGAGGCCATGGAAGAAGGTGTGCTGGCCGGCTATCGGGTAGTTGACCTCAAAGCCATCCTTTATGATGGCTCCTATCATGATGTTGACTCCTCGGAGATGGCTTTTAAAATTGCGGCTTCCAAGGCCTTTAAAAAGGGCATGGAGCAGGCCAAGCCGGCGCTGCTGGAGCCGATTATGAAGATAAAAGTGGTGGTTCCCGAGGACTACATGGGTGATATTATGGGAGATCTTAACTCCCGTCGGGGAAGAATCCTGGGCATGGATCCCAGTGATGGCAAGCAGATTATCAATGCCGAGGTGCCCCAGGCCGAACTCTTTTCCTATGCCACCGAACTTAAGTCTATTACCGGCGGCTACGGTCAGTTTTCCATGGAATTTTCTCACTATGATAAGGTGCCCCAGCAGGAAGCTGAAGATATTATCAGACAGCGGAGGGCTGAGAAGGAGTAGTAGACCGATCCTTTTCAGGTTTGAAATTAATTAATTTAGCTCCTCAGTTGAGATACAATTGCTTAACTGTTTGCTGGCCCTGCCGGGGCATTATGATCCAGCCGGCAGGGCTTTTCTGCTATTCAGAAAAAAAGATAAAGAAATTTTATTTCAGATATATTTCAGATATGTTATAATTAAAAAAATAGGATAATTTGAAACTGTCAGGAAAAATAACCTGATTTCACCAGGAAACTGCAGCGGGGTGATGATATGGCTGAAGAGAAAGAGGATCTTGATTTTTTGAAAAGTTTTACGGTTTTTGAGGATCTGTCCCGGGAGCAGCTGACCCAGGTTACCGGGGAACTGATCCGGAAAAAATACCAGTCCGGCCAGACAATTTTTTTTGAAGAGGAAGAGGGCAGCCAGATGTATTTTGTCCGTTCGGGCCGGATTAAGATAC
Source organism: Halanaerobiaceae bacterium (assembly GCA_007134885.1). GTDB lineage: Bacteria > Bacillota > Halanaerobiia > Halanaerobiales > Halarsenatibacteraceae > T1SED10-84. The sequence goes on along the minus strand of SLJX01000119.1, from coordinate 5,437 downwards.
TCAGGACATCCAGTGAAGGCCGGGAGCAGATTATTAAATTTTTGGGAGAGGGTGAGGTTTTTGGCGAGGTAGTTTTATTTGGTATTGAAAGGTACCCGGTTTCAGCAATTTGCCTGGAAGACTGCGAGCTTGATGTTTTGACCAGGCAGAGTTTTCAGGATTTTTTTCTAAAGCATCCCGAAATTGGTCTGGGAATGCTGGAGACCATGGCTCAGAAACTTTACTACTCCCAGAGCAGGATAAAAAGCCTATCATTGCAGGATTCCCGCAGCAAAATTATTCAGGCTCTGCTGCAGCTTAGCGGAGAGGATAAAACTGTTAGAATTCAGGATTTAAATCAGCAGCAACTGGCTAATTTTTTGGGGATGACCAGAGAAACAGTCAGCAGAAACTTAAGCCAGCTTAAAAAGGATAATTATATAAAAATGGAGGGTCGGGAAATTATTATTCTGAACCGGGAGGAGCTTGGAAAGCTTATTGAATAGTTACTCTAGAAGAGATAATTTTCTTTTTCCCATTTATAATCTTAAACCAGTACCGTGATAATAAAAAAACCGGCCAGAACCGAGCAGGTGATATCTGGCTGCTTAACAGGGTAAAGTTGGTTAGCTGGAGTTTAACAGTATTAAATCCAGAAAAAAAATCACTGGCAAAAAAGGGCTTTTTGCGCAGTTGTTTAATAAAAATTAAGCTGGAGAAAACAATCTGAATAAGGAGGCTGTCCGGACTTGAAATTTCTTTTAATTACTTTAAGTGCTATTCTGATAATTTTGCCCCTCAGCTATCCCGGTCTCTTTTTTCTGGCCTGGCTGGCTTTGATTCCGGTTTTATTTGTGCTTAAGAGAGAGGAATCACTGAAGAGAAGTTTTTTCTGGGGCTGGCTGCTGGGAATTATACTTTATGCCGGGTCAAGCTACTGGCTTTTCTATCCTTTAAGGGATTTCAGCGGCTTACCCTATCCCCTGGTTATCGCTCTGACCCTGATTTTACTGGCGATTGCCGGTCTGAGCCGGGGACTCTGGGCGGTTCTTTACAGGCTTTTCAGCGGAGAGAAAGGTGATTCCCTGATTATTCTGACAGCCAGCTGGCTCAGCATCGAATATCTAATGGCACAGCTTTTCCCCTATTATCCCTTCGGCAGCCTCAGCCTGTCCCAGGCGGACTTTTCTCCCTTTCTCCAGCTGGCAGAATGGGGCGGCAGTTACCTGGTGGGTGCTGCTGTTCTGCTGGTTAATGGACTGCTGTTTAAGTCTCTGCTGCGGCAGAAACTGGGTTATGCCATGCTGGTAGGGCTGCTGATGCTGGTCACCATGTACGGTGCCAATCAAAGCCTGGAACCGATTCAGGAAAGAAGACGGGCAGCTGAGGAGACTTTAAGTCTGGGTGTGGTTGAGACCGAGATAACCCAGGAAGATAAGTGGCTCCCTGAGAACATTGAATATAACCTTAAGCAGGCAGCTGAACTGGCCCGGGAGGCCTACGAGCTGGGGGCAGAATTGGTGATAATGCCTGAGACAGTCCTGACCTTTGATTATCTCAGAAACAGCTATTACCGGGACATGTTTCATGAATCCCTGGAACAGGAAGGCTATCTGCTGGTGGGGAGTCAGTCGGTAATGGAAGATACTGAGAAACAGTATAACAGCATTTTTCTGGTTGACCCCGACCAGGAGGTGCTGGGCAGATACAATAAAAGAATTCTGGTGCCGGGGGGCGAAAGTGTTCCTTTCCCCGGAGTGTTGGAGTTTTTTACCGGAGAAAGATGGTATTCGCTGACGCCTGGCTCGGAAAATCAGGTGCTGGCCCTGCCGGGTGGAGAAAATGAGCGTGAGGCTGAAAATGAGGGGGATAATCTTCAAGAGAGAATTTCCTTCCAGGTGCTGATCTGTTCGGAAATCCTTTATGCTCCCCGGGAAATTGAGGAGCTTGTTGATCACCAGTTTATTGTAAATCCTTCCAATGAAGCCTGGTTTGGCGATGGCAACCTGCAGACTCAGATGTGGCAGTCAGCCCGCCTCCGGGCGGTGGAAGCCAGGATGCCGGTGATAAAGGCCGGAAATCACGCTGTTTCCGGTAAGGTTTTTGCCGATGGCAGCTATCGAATAACTGAGGGGGCTGAGGTCCTGGAAATGAGGCTGCTGGAGGGCGGTCGGGAGAGGACCATCTATCAGAAATATGGTGATTACCCTGCCTATCTGGCTCTGCTGCTGGTTTTGATTATTGGGCCGGCTTATAAGCTTTACCGGGCTGCTTCCTGAGGTCTGGGAAACCGGGAGAGGGCGAACCCGGTACCACCATATATGCCTCTTATTGCCCGCGCTTTACTATCTCAGCGATAATTTCCTTTTCCGGTGTGACATAGAGAGTCTGGTGATTGTCATAATAGACAATGCCCGGCTTGGCTCCTTTTGGTTTTCTTACATTTTCAATTTCAGTATAGTCCACAGGAACATTGCTGGACTGACGGGCTTTGCTAAAGTAGGCGGCCAGCAGGGCAGCCTCTTCAATGGTGCTCTGAGGTATTTCCTCGCTGGTGTGATTTTTTATTATTACATGGGAGCCGGCAATTTTACGGGTATGGACCCAGATATCTCCTCCGGTAGCTATCTTTTTGGTCAGCCTGTCATTCTGACGGTTATTTCTGCCGACCAGTATTTGAAAACCATCAGCGGAATAATATTTGCGGGGAGGAGCTTTACGGGCAGATTTTTGCGAGGGCTGCTGCTGTTTTTTGATATAATTTTCTTCCCGGAGTTCTTCATTGATTTCAGCCAGATCCTCTCTACTTTCAGCCTGTTCAATTTCCAGTTCAACCCGCTGGAGGTATTTATCCTCGTGGCGCAACCGGGCCAGCTCCCGGATCAAATGATCCCGGCTTTTCTTAAGCTTGTTGTGCTTTTTGAAGAGCCGGTTAATATTTTCTCCGGGGCTCCTTTCTGGATCCAGAGGAATGGTGATTTCAGGCTGGTCTTCCTGGTAATAATCAACAACTTTTATTTCCTGCTGACCGGGGGCTATTTTGTGCTTCTGAGATTTTAAAAGCTCCCCCCATTTCTGATATTTGCCTGCCTCTGAACTTTTCTCAAGTTTTTCCCGGACCTTTTTTTGTTGACTGTGATTTTTATCGAGATAGTTATTGATAATACCAAAAAGCCTTTCCTTCTCCCGAAGAAAGTCTTTTTTAACGATATGCTCCTGGTAATAAAAATCAAACAGCTCTCTCAGGGTGGAGAAGTGCAGGTCTTCTACTTCGGGCTGATGATCCAGAGGAAATGCCGACTGATAGACGATTTCACCTTCCTCATCCCGGCCCAGCACCGGCTGAAAATCTTCCGCTTTAATCAGTTCAATGTAATTAAAAAGACTTTCTTTAATGGCAATTTCCTCCGAGCGGGATAGCTCCTGATAGTTGATTTCCGGGTCAACTCCGGCTTGATAGACTATCTCCCGGGCTGAATCAGGACCGATACCCTGAACATTGTTGAGGATAGCCCGGAAGGCGTATTTGCGAAAATCACCGCCCAGCCGCTCCCACCAGATTTCCTCGGTCAGTTCCCTGGGGCTGACCTTATCCTGGGCCGGGGGATAGCGGTAGTCAGCTCCGGGGATTAATTCCCGGGCCGATTTATCATCGGATCCCAGCCGTTTCATGGCATCCAGTACGGTGCCGTTAGAATCCACCAGGATTACATTGCTGTAGCGGCCCATAATTTCCAGGTAAAGGCGGTAATCTGTGGAATTGCTCTCAATATCAACCCCCAGCATCCTTTCCAGTCCGGGCTGGCTGATTTCTTTAATCCGGCCGTGGGTAAGGTGTTTGCGCAGCACCATAGCAAAGGTCGGGGGTTGAGGGGGGTTATCAAAATCGATATCAGAGATATGAACCCGGGACTGCCGGGGATCAATGACGGCCAGCAGCTGGTAATTCTGCTGATTATTTCTTAGATCTATAGTTAGAAAATCCTTCTTGGGCTGATATATTTTATTTACTTTGGCTCCCAGCAGTTTACCGGCCAGCTCCTGGCGGCAGGCTGCCAGCATAATTCCATCTATTGCCATAATGATCACCTCATAACATAACGATATCATCTAACAAATCTCTTGTAAATAAGAGCCGGAAACTTTCTTGCTTAAAAGAAGTTACTGTGTTATTATTATTTAAAATGGAATCATTATAGCATCAGGGCAGCAATTAACAGCAGCCTACACCGGTATACTTTTCCTTATTGGCCTAGATAGCCAGTTACGGGCTGGCAGGCCAGGCCGAAGGAGCTGCTGCGCCTGAAACAGATTGGAGAAGGCAGCAGATAAAGGTTCGGGTCAAACAAATTTTAGGAGGGCTATTATGAAGGTCAAACTGATAAATATTGGTTTTGGCAATATTGTGGCCGGTAATAGAGTCATAGCGGTGGTCAGTCCGGAATCAGCCCCGATTAAAAGAATAATCCAGGAAGCCCGGGAGCGGGGCATGCTGGTTGATGCCACCTACGGACGTCGGACCAGAGCTGTTATTATAACTGATAGTGATCACATTATTCTTTCGGCAATTCAGCCGGAAACAGTATCCCACCGGTTGAATGACGACGAGGATGAGGAGTGAGCATTTCCGGGGGTGAGACTGTGTCTGAAGGCATTTTGTTTGTCCTTTCCGGACCCTCAGGTGTGGGCAAGGGGACGGTCCTGGACCGGCTTTTTGAAACCTACAACGGCATTAATTATTCAGTATCAATGACAACCCGGGAACCACGTCAGGGTGAGGTTGAGGGTAAGGATTATTTTTTTGTTTCTGAAGAAGAATTTACAGAAATCATGGACCGAGATGGTTTTCTCGAGACAGCCCGGGTTCATGGTAACTACTACGGGACTCCCCGAAGTTATGTGGAGGAAACCCTGGCTAAGGGTGAGGATATTATTCTGGAAATAGATATTCAGGGAGCCAATCAAATTCGGGACATTTTTCCTGAAGCAGTCTTTATTTTTCTCAAACCACCCTCGCTGGAAGCTTTAAGCAGAAGACTGGATAAAAGAGGAACGGAATCCCGGAAATCCCGGGAAATCAGGCTGGAAAATGCCAAAGCTGAGATGGCTGAAGCCGATAAATTTGATCATGTAGTGTTAAATGATAAACTTGATAATGCAGTGGTGAAGTTAAAAGCAATTATTGAGCGAGAGAAAGAAAGGAGGAAATAATATGATCTCCAGACCTTCTCTGAATGACCTGAAGGATAAGGCAGACAGTCCCTTTACTATAGTAATCATGGCTGCCCGGAGAGCCAGAAATCTAAATGAGGGGGGGCGGGAACTTCTAAGTGAATACCGGGGAAAGAAACCGGTTTCTAAGAGTCTGGAAGAGATCGAAGCTGAGGTAATTTCCTATGAGAAAAACAATCCCAACAGCGTAAAATAGTGAAAGTTTTAAGCAGGATTTTGGAAATAT
>SLJX01000019.1 GCA_007134885.1 Halanaerobiaceae bacterium | reverse complement strand
CCCAGAATAAATTCGCTGGACATCCCCATCTCAATACAGATATCGGGGTACATCTCTCTCAATTTTTCAGCTGCCTTCAGCGAGGCCAGAAAATCCCCCTCACCGGCCGAGCCCACTGTATCAAAGTTAATTCCATCGGCACCAACTTCATGCATTTTGCGGCTGACAAAGACCATATCCTTAACCCCCATCTCCACCGTTTTTTCAATTGCACGGCGGGCTTTGGGGATGTCGCCCTCCTCCATCATAACCGTCGAGGGGTTGGGTTGTGAGCCTACCGGTTCATAATAGAGAGAAAGATTAGGCATGGCACCATAAAACATGGGAACAACCGTAACCTGCAGGGCCTGCTTAAACTCAATCTGCTCGCTGTCAACTATCGGTTTGATGGGTTTGAAGCTGTAATCCACATGGGCAAATTCTGCGCTGTCGGTGCATAATACCCGTTCAAAGATCTGGGCATCAACTATTCGACCCAGTGAAATATCAAGCCGCTTGAGTTTGATCGAGCCCCCGTCAAAGGTCGTGACCAGCTCCTTTCCCCGCTCAATCCCGATGAACTTAGCGGGAATACAGTGCAGCTCGACCAGACGTTCAATCTCATCCGGTGCCAGGGGATCAACACCCCCGTTTTCAACGGCAGCCTCCACCCCCTTTTTAATCTCAGACTGTATTTCTTCCCGGCTCATCTCAATCGATTTGCCGCTGCCCATTCTTGTCTTATACAAATATATCGACTCCTTTCACTGCTTTTGGTTGGCATACTCTAACCGGAAATTCTTTTTACTCTCCGTTAAGCAGGAAAATAAGACAGAAAAACATCTGATTTTGCTTTTCGGGATGGCTCTGCATCTCTACTGGCAAAATTTTCAGCTGCTATCTTCTGTTATTCTCCAGCCCATTTCAAGCCCCAGGCTTAAGCCTGTTTATTTTCTCCAGCTTCCACAATCTCACTTAACCTGGTCTGAACACTCCGGTCCAGGGGCTCTGGCTGATAATCCTGTAAAATCTCCCGGGCTCTTTTCCTGGCACGGACGGCAGCATCCTCTGCTCCAGATTTTTCCCAGCTGTCGCGAACCTGGCGGTCAAAAAGATCCGAGCGGGCCTGCTCCCTATGCATATGGTCTATGGTGTGCTGTTCTGCCAGAAAATGCCCCCCGGGCCCAACTTTTTTAAAGAGATCCACCGCCAGGGATAAATCCGAGATTTCGATGCCTTTAAGAGACCTTCTGATCATCCTGATAGTCTCATTATCCAGCAGAAGCTGGGTATAGCTGAAGGTATTGCCGGAATCCAGCATTCCAGGCCCGTAAATTAGATTGGCCCCCGCCAGAGCCGGCAGCAGGCTGGTAAGGTCCTTTTCCTGACCGGCCTGGAAATCAGAAAGCTTGCTGTCAGCCTATCCCCCCGCCAGATAGGAGGGCAGTTTGTAGTACTGGGCAATCCGGGCCAGTGCCGCACTGCAGAGAGCCAGTTCCGGAGAACCGACTGCTGCAATGTTCTCCTTAACATCGTACATGGTGGTTGAGCTCCCGTACATTACCGGAGCACCCTCTTCAACCAGCTGCGCCAGGGTTAAACCTGCCAGCACTTCGGCATTATGTCCCACCAGAGTTCCGGCCAGGGTAACAGGAGAGGTGGCTCCGGCCATGGCAGCAGGAAGGATGGTTACCGGCACTCCGGCCTCAGCACAGTCCATGATCACCTCAGCTCCCTCGGCCATGAGCTGAAGGGGGCTTTGAGGACAGACATCAGCCGAAATGATTGGCCGGCGGCGCAGCTCCTGCTCACCACCTGCTACAGCTGCCCCCATGGCAATACATTCTTTGGAATTTTTTCCGCTAAATCCATGACAGTGTTTGCTGGTATTGTTAAGATAGGCTTCGGCAGCGTGGAGATACACTGCCTCCTCGGGACAGTCTCGGGCAGTCACTGCCAGAGAGTAAACATCAATATCCGATAAGTAATCTACTATCCGGGCTGTATCTGCCACATCCTCCTTGGTGGTATTTCTTAAATCGCCAGTTTTTGCATCAACGATATTTATTCCCGAACCAAAATTGGTAAAATAGACATTTTTGCCGCCCACTTCAACATCATATTCCGGACTTCTACCTGCCAGCAGAATCTGTTCCGGAGCTCTATGAATGGCTTTCTCCACCAGATGAGGTGGAAATTTGACAACTTCCCTGCTGTGATCGGCCTCTGCTCCGGCCTCTGCCAGAATCTCCCGGGCCCTGCGAGATGTTATTTTCACTCCCGTTTCCCGCAGTATCTCAAGCGTAGCCCGATGAATTTCAGCCAGTTCGCTCTCGGAGAGAATTTCAAAGCCGAGCCCTTCCAATTTTAAAGATCCCGCTTTAATACTTCTATTAGTCATAGTTTACATTACACCTTCTTTTCTGGTTGAAACCAGTCTCTTTTTTAGAGATTCATTTAACTCCCTGATACCTGGATTTTATCACAATTACCTGGTTATCAGCCAGGACAAAATTCTCTTTTCTTAAATCAAATAGTGTTTCTGCTGTAAGTATCTCCTCTTACCCTTTTACTCTTCGGGCAGCTTATCAATATTATACTCCTTTTTGATTTTAGTCAGCCCCCGCTTTAATTCCTGCAGCCTTTCTTCAGGCAGCGGGGATGCGGGCCTGGAGGAAAGGAGACTGGCCGCTACTTTTCCCGCCCTGGTAAATATTGAGCTTTTGCCCCGACGGGTCCAGTCGCTGCGGGAAGTACGGTCTATTACCTCTCCGGGGAAATAACTCTCATTCCGGAAATACTTAAGCGTATGTTCGCTGGTTAGATAGCTTCCTCCAGGACCAAGTTCTGAAATAAGCGAAGCCGCCAGTCTCTCTTCATCCACCTCAATTCCCCGGGCCAGCCTCCGACTCATTCCGCAGATTTCATTGTCAATTACCAGCTTTTCCAGACTGAAAGTATCAACAAAATCCAGAATGCCCGGACCTGAAATCAGATTGGTTTCAGCCAGGCTGGCAATGGTACCGCTGATTGCCGTTTCCAGTCCGGCCTGAGCATCAACAATTTTAGCATCACTCAAACAGGCATAGGTCTGGGTGGGAAGATCCAGATATCTGCCCAGCTGGGAAGAAGAGGCCCCGATCATGGAAGCCTCCACCGCACTCATGGGAGTTGTTCCGGTTTTCATATCAAAATTAACCGGCGCTCCGCCATAGATCACCGGTAACCCGGGATTAACTACCTGAGCCAGGACCAGACCGCTCAATACTTCTGCAGTATGGAGCAGAACCGAACCGGCCAGGGTTACCGGAGAGGCTGCTCCGGGCATGGGCAGAGATATCATCTGCAGCGGCAGGCCCAGGCGGGCGCAGTCAATAATATTGTGAGAGCTGATCTCACTCCATTTAAGAGGTGGGGAGGGGCAGACATCAAAAACAGCCCGGGGCTTCTCCCGCAGTTCTTCCTCTCCTCCGGAGACTGCAGCCAGGAGCCCGTGCATATGCTCTATTCCCTGGCGGCTGAAGGCGCCGGTTATGATAGGTTTGAGAGAGTTTTTCAACAGCAGATAGAGCCGATAGCTGTCTCCTATACTGTCGGGAACATCATCCAGCACTACCGCGCTGGACTGCAGGGCGATATGTGCCAGGCTGTCATTCAGCCGGGCTATTTTTACCAGATCCTCAGCCCGCGCTCTTCTAAGAGTTTCACCATCAGCTTCCAGAATGTTCAGGGCAGCAGAACCGGGCACAAAATGACAGTGATCTCCCCCGATAACAACAGATTCCCGGCCCTCCAGGGTATAAAGTTCTACCCGGGAGGGGGCAGTTTTCAAAGCCTCCCTAACCAGTGAGGAGGGGAATTTTGCCGTTTGCTCAGAATGATTAATCACTGCCCCTCTTTTCTGCAATAAATCCAGGGCCCTGGAGCAGTAAAATTTAACTCCGCTTTCCTCAAGAATTTTTAAAGCCCGGTGATAAATTTCCTCCACCGCCTGCGAACTCAAAAACCTTAAACCGGGTTTAATATTCTGGATATCCTCATCCCTAGCCATTTTATTATTCCTCCATTAGGCAGTCAATTTATACATAATGATAAATTCTTTGCCATAAGATAATATTATATTTTCTCTCGGGTATCAATCTTTTAACCTAAACAGCAATTCCCGGATTGAACATACTCAAATACCTGGTTAAATGTTTCTAAACAGAAGAAAAATACCTGCTCAAGCAAAGGTGATAAGTTCAGGAGCAATAGAAAAACCGGCAGCGGTTTTCTCTTTAACCTCCTTAACAGTCGTATCCTCAGCTATTTCTTTCAGCAAAAGTCCCTGCCCGGTTACCCTGAAGACTGCAAGTTCAGTCACAATCAAATCGACCTCTCCTTTAGCGGTCAGGGGAAGGGTGCATTCCGGGAGGATTTTGGGCTGGCCCTTTTTGGTAGTGTGGCTGGTGGCCACAATAACCTGACGGGCCCCCACAGTTAAGTCCATGGCTCCTCCCATCCCCGGAACCAGCTTGCCAGGAATTTTCCAGTTGGCCAGATTCCCCTGTTCGTCAACCTGCAGGGCTCCCAGCACGGTAGCGTCAAGATGTCCACCCCGGATAATGGCAAATGAAAGGGTCGAATCAAAAAATGCTCCTCCGGTTTTAATTGTTACCGGCTCACTGCCAGCATTAACCAGGTCCGGATCCTCTTCTCCTTTCGGAGGACGGGGACCCATTCCCACAAAACCATTTTCAGATTGAAATATTACCCTGATATCATCGGGGATAAAATCAGCTACCATTGTGGGCATGCCTATTCCCAGATTCACCACATCACCATCCTCAAGCTCCCGGGCAATACGCCTGGTGATTCTTTCTCTCATCTCAGTCACTGGCTTACTCCTCCCCATTCCGCAGTATATAATCCACAAAAATTCCCGGAGTCATTACCTGATTGGGATCAATCTCACCTGTAGGAACTATCTCCTCTGCCTCCACCACAACCCTGTCACCTGCCATAGCTATTACCGGATTAAAATTCCTGGCAGCATATCTAAAAAGCAGGTTGCCATCTCTGTCGGCTTTCCAGGCCTTAACAAGGGCGAGATCGGCCCTGAGAGGTTTGGCCAGGAGATACTCCCTGCCGTCTACTTCAAGAGTCCGGCTCCCCTCAGCAACCGGGGTGCCTATCCCGGTGGGCGTTAAAACCCCACCCAGACCAGCTCCTCCGGCTCTTATCTGCTCCACCAGAGTCCCCTGGGGAATCAGCTCAACCTCCAGATCTCCGCTGTTCATCTGCCGGCCGGTTTCTTTATTGGTGCCGATATGAGAGACAATAACCCTGCTTAATCTTCTTTCTACCACCAGCTGGCCTGACTTTTGATCATCAAAGCCGGTATCATTGCCGATTAAAGTTAAATTCCTGACTCCGCTTTCCAGCAGCAGATCTATCAGCCTGTGGGGAGCGCCGCATTCTATAAAGCCACCAATCATGAGGCGCTGACCATTGGCAAATAACTGCTTTATCTGCTCCTTATCAACTATTTTGACCATTTGGGGTCCTCCTCAGAAAACTGTCTGTTAAGCACAGGCAGTTTATTTTAAACCCTTTAACTATTTTTATTTTTACCTCAGAAAAGTAAAGCTCACCATAGTCGAAAATAACTGCTTTCTTCAGTCTAAAATTATCCAGGTTCAGCTGACATACATTCTTTCAAAAATTTCTCTCAGCAAGTCATTCTCCCGCAAAATTTCCAGAGAAATTTTATCATGATCCCTGGTGTAGCCATTACCAATGATCATCTCCACATCCCGACCGACTCCTTCAGCCCCCAGGGCGGCTTTGGTAAAACTGGTGGCCATGCTGAAAAAGTAGATTTTCCCGCCTTCGGCACAGGGCAGAATTGAGGCCATCTCGGTATTATTGATATTGACGCAGTTTATTACCACATCGGCCAGCCAGCCTCCGGTTAACTCCTGGACTTGATCATAAACCTCCAGCGGATTGGTAGCATCGGCCTGTATGATATCATCAGCCAGATTCAGTTCCCTGATCCGGGCTGTGCTGGCATCACTGTGACCCATCCCTATTACCTGGCCGGTTACTCCGGCCCTTTTGCTGGCTTCATGCAGGCAGAGCATACCAGATTTACCGCCAGCTCCAATTATCAGCACCCGATCTCCAGGTCTGACCAGCCTGGCAGTCTGGGCAGCTGCTCCGGCAACATCGAGAACGGCCAGGGCCAGAGTCTCAGACATATCCCCCGGCAGCCTGGCATAGATGCCGCTCTCAAAAAGAATGGCTTGGCCCTCAATATCAACCTGATCTATTTCCGGCCTGATATCCTTTATTTTATCGATCCTCAGGGGAGTTAGAGAAAGAGAGACTAAAGTGGCTATTTTATTTCCCACTTCAATCTCCCTGTCCTGCAGGGACGGTCCTATCTCAGCAACCCGTCCGATCAGCATTCCTCCGGAGCCGGTTACCGGATTGTGGTGTTTGCCCCGCTGATCAACAATCTCCTTCATCCGCTTTTTGATTTTTTCCAGATCACCGCCGGCCTCTTCTTTGATTTGGGTGAAACTGGCCGAATCAATATTGAGCGTTTCTACCTCGATCAAAATTTCATTGTCATAAATCTCCATAGTATTATCAATTTTTTCTGCCGGCTGGGGCAGAACTCCTTCAGGTTCCAGCACACGATGCACGCCAAATTTATTTCCCTGTTTCACTTTTTTAACCCCCTTAACCCGATTTTTCTTAGATCTTCTGGTACAAGCAGATAAAATATTATCATTCCAGCCCCAAAATTTCGCGGGCTTCTTCCGGTTCGGCTACCTTCCGGTTCACCTCTTCTGCCAGTCGAACAATTCTGGCCACAAGCTGGGCATTACTTTGCGCCAGCTCACCTTTGCGGTAAAAAATATTGTCTTCAAAACCTACCCTAATATGGCCCCCCATTACCAGAGCATGACAGGCCAGCGGAAGTTCCTGAGGGCCAATACCAGCAACTGTCCAGGTTGCCGCTTCAGGAAGGTTATCGACCATGGCCAGAAGATTTTTAATAGATCCGGGCATCGCACCGGGAACACCCAGCACCAGATCGAAATGAAGATGTCCGGCAACCAACTCCTCCCGGTATAGTTTTAGGGCATTATAGATGTGTCCAATCTCAAAACATTCCAGTTCCGGCATCACACCATATTTCTTCATCTTCCGGGCAAAATTTCGCATCAGCGGCAGATCATTAACAAATATTTCCTCGCCAAAATTGGTGGTTCCGCAGTCTAGAGTTGCCATCTCCGGCTCCAGATAAACTGGCTGAATTCTCTCCTGCCAGCTCATACCGGCAGCTCCACCGGTCGAGGGCTGTATGATGGCAGTGACTCCCTTCTGCTCCATGGCTTTAATTGCCTGGGCAAAGGTCTTCTGATCCTGGGTGGCTTTCCCCTCTTTATCCCTGACATGGAGATGTATTATAGAAGCACCTGCCTCTTCGGCTTTTTTGGCTTCCACAGCCAGTTCTTCTGCAGTCAGAGGTAGATTGGGATTATGTTCCCGGGTGACCTCAGCTCCACAGATAGCTGCCGTGATTATCAATTTTTCCATAACCGATCAACCCCCTCTGCGCTGACGTTCTCCCGGGACAACACAGGTTCCAGAAGCCCGGCAGACCAGAACCGGTTCTTCAAGCACCTTAGCGGCTGAATCATACTCCGCCTTCTCCAGAGAAGTAATTACTTTATGGGCAGTAAACTCCATCTTCCGGGAAGTATTGCCCCGGGAAATTATCCTGCCCCGGGCCTCAATAAAATCCCCAGCATGTACTGGTGCAGTAAACTCCACCTCATCATAGGCCACAAAGAGTCCCTCATCACCGTCGCTGCGGATTAAAAGTTCGGTAGCCACATCTCCAAAAAGTTCCAGCATCCTGGCTCCATCCACCAGATTTCCAGCATAGTGAGCATCTGCATTGCTCATCCTCAGCCGGATCATTGCTTCGGTCATTAATATCAACCTCCTTTATTTTTCCCTTTCACTCAGCTGCTGGGCCAAAAAGGAAGCCACCTGGGGTGGGGTTGTTCCCGGTCCAAAACCAGCATCAAAGCCCAGTTCCAGGGCCAGTTCATGACTCAACCTCGGGCCTCCCACCACCAGCAGAAATTCATCCCGGATACCCTCTGCCTCCAGCAGCTCTACCAGTTCAGTTAGATTTTTGACATGAACATTTTTCTGGGTTACTACCTGGGAAACCAGCAGAGCATCTGCCTGAACTTCATCTGCTTTACTGATCAATCTCTCATTGGAAACCTGGCTGCCGAGATTCCAGGTTGCAAAACCGGGGTACCTTTCCAGCCCGTATTCTCCAGCATAACCCTTCATATTCATGATAGCATCCAGCCCCACGGTATGAGCATCCGTTCCCGTACAGGCCCCTACCACCCTGATCTGTCTGCCAATATGTTTATCTATAAAACTGTTAATTTCCTGAAAGCTCATAGTTTTGCTGGTTGCCTGAGTCACCTCAATCCCGGTGAAATCAATGGAAACAGGACAGCGCCCGTAAGCTATCAGAAAGGCAAAACCTTCTCCCAGATCTTTGAGATGAACTACTTCAACCTCTTTTAAGCCAAGTTTTTCCATAAGAATACGACCTGCTGCCCGGGCTTCCGGTCCTGCCGGTACCGGCAGAGTAAAGCTGAGCTGAATCTGACCATCATTTAGAGTATCTCCATAGGGGCGCACCTGCTTAAGATCCACATCTGCTGATTTTTCCTGCCAGCCCCCGGAGTTTTTTCTTTCTTGGCCGCTTCTGATATCAGAATCCGGATCTCTCACTGGCTGTTCAGCTCCTTTCTGAAAAGATCGGCAAAGGGATTGTAATAATACCGGGAGCATGCCAGAACTCCCTCACTGCCCTTACCGCCATTTCTGGACCTTTTAATTCCGGCAAAAAAACCTTCCTCCAGGGACTGCATCAGACCCTTAACCGCTATTTTTCCCAGCATTTTCGCCGTCTCGGCCAGAACCTGGTCAGCCCGGTTTTGAATTTTGCCTCCCGATTTAAATTCCAGCTCCTGGCCCAGGTTTCTGCAGTTATTAAAAATATAACGGGCATTATCCAGACTAAGGGCCCGATCCTGAATAAAGGGAGTATGAATAGCTTCAGTCAGCATCCCTAAGAGCTGTATTCCCTGGCCGGTGATAATAGAGGCCAGATTAAACATACCGTCCTTAAGATGTCCCTTAAAAATATCCCCGGTCATATACTTGGTGGGAGGCATATACTTAAGAGGAGATTCTGGAAAGAGCTGGCGGACCAGCTGGGCCTGGGCCAGTTCCATCAGAAAGCCGTCTTCCAGCTCAGGATCTATTTCAAAGGCATGTCCCAGGCCGATCAGCTCCGGGGGCAAACAGGATCGCCTGGCCAGTTCTTCATTGATAAACTGGGAGGCCACCACAGTATGGGCTTCCTCTAGAGAATCGGCGGTGGTGAGATAGTTATCCTCTCCAGTATTGATAATGATGCCGGCATAGGCATTGATCAGCCGGGAAAAATACTGATCAATAAAGGTTCTTTTCATGTTGATATCCCTGAATAGAATACCATACATGGCATCATTGAGCATCATATCCAGTCTTTCCAGAGCTCCCAGGGCAGCAATTTCCGGCATGCAGAGTCCCGAGCAGTAATTAACCAGCTGGATATAACGCCCCAACTCCCCGCCAACCTCATCCAGGGCCTCCCGCATTATGCGAAAATTTTCCTGGGTGGCATAGGTACCCCCAAAGCCCTCGGTGGTTGGCCCGTAAGGAACATAATCCAGTAGGGACTGGGCTGTGCTCCGAATCACAGCTATGATATCTGCCCCCTGCCGCGCTGCCGCCCGGGCCTGCCTGACATCTTCATAAATATTACCGGTGGCCACAATCACATAGAGCCATGGCCGGGGGCCCGGTGATAATTCCTGCTTAAGTTCCTCCCTTTCCTGCCGGATATTTATAATTTTCCGGGCTTTTTTTTCCGTCAGCTCTCTGACAAAACTGCTGACCTCCTCCCTGGAAGGCCGGCATTTCTTAATCAGGTCAGGCAGAAAAACCTCTCCCCGGGCCACTGCCTCAGCCAATTCGTCAATTTCATAATTACCTGCCAGCAGAGCCCTCCCCAAATTGTGAGCTGATCCCTCTTTAAGCAGTTCTGCTTCCTGCAGCTGCCTCACCATTATATTGGGAACAGGTACTTCTTCCTCATCAACCCCGTTTACTCCCAGCAGCCTCAGGACGGTTCGTTCCACTGAAGTGGTGGTAAGACCTGAAATAAATTTATCAACTCCATCAGCAATCTCTGCAGCTGCCTGACGGCAGTCAGTTACCAGTTCTTCATCAACAGCAAGCTCAGCCATGTTAATCTCTCCCCCTGGTAATTTACTGAAATTTAAAACTTATAACTTTGCGATTTCACATCAATGACCGGCAGGTCAGGCTGGGACTCCCTGAGAGCTGCCAGTAAAATCTCCGGATTAAGATCCCGCCCCTCAGGATTATGAGGGTTTACTGCTAAAGCCAGTATATATATGGGGTCAAGCACCTTTATTTTAATTCCTCTATTGCTCAGCAGATTAAAGTCCCTTAATTTCAGGAAAATCCTGGTACCATCCCTGACAATTATCACCAGCCCCCGGCTCTTTTGTGCGGTAATCAAAACCCTGGCAATCTCTTCGGTGAGGGCTCCGGTCAAAATTAATAAATTGTAGTCTTCTTCTGCCAGCAGTTCAGTCAGTTCCTGTTTGAGATTCAGGGAAAGTTTTTCGCGAAACATTACTTTATCCCGGCTGCTGCATAGCCAGCCCCCTGAGCAAGAGTTTTCAGCCTCTTCCATAAGTTTTTTAAATCTGCTGTGCTGCCCCCCATTCTCAACGCCGGGCAGTTTTAAGCCTGTCAGTGCCGAGGTGGTTTTATCTACCACCCTGTCTACTGTGCTGCCCAGCACCGCACCGGTGGAAATTACTGCTGTCTCTGCCAGTTCCGGCAGGGCTGAACTTCTCCGGTCCAGTGCTCCGTCAACCAGAATATATTCAGCTGAGTCTAGCAGCCTGTTTTTAACCTTTCTCAGGATTGAAGTCCTGTTGATCCCGGTCAGCTCTGCTTTACAGAAGTCTTTCCGGCAGCGATAAATACAGACCTCGCCTCTGATAGTTTGAAACCCGGTTTTTTCCAGCAGTTCAGCTTCCAGGCTGTAAGTAGAAAGGGCTTTCTCAGTCGTGACAAAACAGGCTCCTGGAGGCACCAGCACCGGGGGTTTCTGCCTGCCGGTTACCGCATCCTTTCTTTCACCATCCCTGCCAAAGGAAAGCAGAGCCAGCCTGCAGTTTTCAGCAGCCAGTTCCCGACTGGCCTTATTAAAGGCTGTGGTTTTCCCGGCATTTTTTGCCAGCCCAATAAAGGCAGTAGTCCTGCTGTCGGATTTTAAAATTAGTTCTCCCAGTCGAGCCATGGTCGCCTTCCTCCTCTCCCTGGTGCTGACTTTGCCAATCTATTATCTGCCTTCAGGCCAAATAATAACCGGTGAGTCCCTGACTTAAAATCATCTTTTGTAAATTTAAGTTAATTTATTAAATTATTTAGTTAAATTATACTGTCTCATTAATAAAAATAAATAACTATCTCCAAATACTCTCATATGTATTAATAACCCGGTAACCATGTAAAGCCTTTTTAAACAAAATCATTTAATTTTTGAGCCTGGCAAAAAAATCCCTCAGGCTCAAGTTTTACAGGGCTAGCAAAAAGGGCACCAGCAGAGGGACCAGGGCCGTCAATACCACTCCATTAATAAAAGCTGGAAGGACAACCTCTTCACCACCAACCTTCTTTAACAGCGGCAGAGTTACATCCATTGTTGTTGCTCCTCCGGGAGCTATCGCAGTAATTGAACCCAGCAGGGGAGCAATCAAAGGTATGATAACCAGAGCCAGCATCTCCCGCATAATATTGGTCAAAAAGGCCATGGAACCCAGCTCCACACTGTGCAGATCTGTCAGCAGCACTGCTGACAGGCTGTACCAGCCAAAACCTGCTCCCAGAGCAGCAGATTCATTACGGAGCAGACCCAGCAGGGTGCCGGCAATTACAGTCCCGATAATACTGCCAATCGCCACCAGCAGGGGGATAGCAATTATTCTCCAGCCCAGCTCTCTGATCTGCCTGAAAATGCCCCTCTTCTGACCAATATCAACTCCTACTCCTACAAATAACACCATCAGTGAATAGGCTGTAAGAGAGGTCAGCAGGGGTAGTGCAGTTTCCGGCAGAATAAGCCAGCCGGCCAGACAACCAGCTGTCACCACCAGCAGAATAATTGCTGTCAGCCTCAAGCCTCCCTCATCGCCGGAAGTTTCGTAAACACCGTGTTCATGATGATCTGGCTGCTCACTTAAAATTTCCACATAATAAGAGAATATATAAAGGCAGACCACACTTCCTGTTATTCCTCCGATTGCCAGCCCAAAGGACTGCAAACCGATTCGACCCAGATCGGCAATGACCTCCGGGTCTGCCCCAATCCGGGCCCCCATGGCTGCTATTAAAACCAGAAGGCCAAAATGAACCACCCAGCGGGCCAGCCTGCTCAGCAGCCGGTTATTCTCCTGGAAAAAACCCAGGGCGAAACCGGCCAGTAAAAAGACAACCAGTAAACCCAGATCCATAGTGAAAAACCTCCTGCCATTATTACATGCAACTTTTATTCCAGGTGATATTTTTTCAATTTATACTGCAGAGACTGTCTGGAAATTCCCAGCATTTTACCGGCATCGGTTTTATTGCCCCCGGACTGGTTCAATGCCCTGATAATCATCTTCTTTTCAACCTGGGCCAGATAGCTTTCCAGTTCAGGAATCTCACCCTGAAGCAGCGGTGCAGCCAGATTATTGCTGCTGGCTTCTTTGAGATTGCTGAGCTTTTCCCTCTGATGCAGGGGAAGGGAATCCAGGCCAATTCTCCGCTCCTGGCTGACCAGGTTAAAACCGCATTCAATCATGTGCTGAAGTTCTCTGACATTGCCAGGCCAGTCATATTTTAACAATGCCCGTTTGAGCTGAGCGGTTATCCCCTCCAGTCTGCGATTAAACCTGCTGTTGTAGAGCTCAAAAAAATGGTCCAGCAGCAGAGGAATATCATCCCGTCGCCTTCGCAGCGGAGGCAGAGACAGACAGATTACACTCAGGCGATAAAATAAATCCTGACGCAGACTGCCCGCAGCAAAGGCCTCCTCCGGAGGTTGATTCATAGTAGCCAGTACCCTGACATCCACTTCCTTTTCCTGCTGACCTCCCACCCGGCGAACTTTGCCCTCCTGAAGAACCCGGAGCAGTTTGGCCTGCAGGTCATAATCCAGGGAATTAATTTCGTCCAGCAGAATTGTTCCTCCACTGGCCTGCTCGAAGAGACCTGGTCTGGTTGCAGCTCCGGTAAAACTCCCCTTTTCAGCTCCAAAAAGCAGACTTTCCAGCAGCTCCCGGGGCAGAGCAGCACAGTTTTGAGCTATGAAGGGCTGGGCTGCCCGGGAACTGGCATTATGAATGCCCTGAGCAAAGAGCTCCTTGCCGGTTCCAGTCTCGCCAATAATCAGCACAGAGGAATCGCTGCCGGCGGCTCTCACCGCATCATTCATCACCTTTTTAAATTCTCTATTCTCACCTACCAGATCAGCAAAGGTATAACTGGTATTATTAGATTTAAACCTGGATTTTGTTTCCTGGCTGCCAGTAGCAGAAGTTTCTGCTGATCTTTCGGAAGAAAATCTATTTCTCAGGCTGCTGATATTTTCAGCCAGCTCCTGAATTAGGGTAATATCACGGGATATTTCCATAGCTCCCCGGGAACCACCGCTGAAAATAACCGGAACTGTCTTATTTACCGTGGTAATCTGTTCTCCCTTCATGTTTACGAAAGTCTGCTGAGATTGAGAAACCTCTTTGCCGCTTTTTAAAGTCTGCATAAGAGTGCTGTTTTCAAAGGTCAGAGAGGGAAAAACCTCAAAAATACTTCGGTCCAGAACTTCTTCCGGCCTCAGCCCGTCCATTCGTCCGGCTGAATGATTGTATAAAATCGTGCGGGCCTGCTGGTCTACAATATGAATCCCTTCATCTAGTGCCAGCACTATCTCCCGCCAGCTGCCTCCTCCCAGAAGACGCCCGGCATCCTCACTCATGATTCTATCCAGCTGCTCATCCAAAGGTAAAACCTCCTTGAATTTTCAGGGTATTCTATTAAACAATTCTCTTCTCAGAAATAAGGACCTGCAAAAATGCAAAATATTTTTCTTTTTTTCGAAAAATATTTTGCTAAAAAGGCCTGTTTTTCTGACCTGTAAGCAGCCGAAACAAACCGGTTAGGTATCTCAGGCAAAATATGATATGATATTATTAAATCAAAATTTTGCCGGCGGAAAGCCTGCAGCTTTTAAAAATCAAATAATCAGGAGGGAAATCATGTCAGCTGAAGCTAAAAAAGTTTTTTATAACTGTACAGTCCGAGAAAAGAAGGGAACCTGGTGGGAGGATGGAGCTCTGGCATTAGAGAATGGCAAAGTGGTAGCCTGCGGGGAAAGAGAAGAAATAATAAGCCGTTACGGCGACTGGACCGGCAGAGACCTAAAGGGTCAGATCCTGCTTTCCGGTTTTAATGATGCCCATCTCCATTTCTATCAGCTGGGCACTGACCTGAGTGCTTTGGATCTAAGCCAGGTGAGCTCCCGGCAGGAGCTCCGGGATAAAATTGCTGATGAGATCGAAAGTAAAAGCCAGGCAGAGGTTATTATGGGAGTCAGGCTGAATGACAGCCGGTTTCCTGAAGAAAGACTACCTGAAAGAGATTTTCTTGACAGTTTCTCCACTGAAAAACCCATAATATTAAGAAGAATTTGTTATCATGCTGCAGCAGTTAATTCTCAAACTCTGAAACTGGCCGGCATAGAGAAAGAGACAGCCGACCCGGAGGGAGGAAAAATTGGCCGCTATCCCGACGGCAGTCCTAACGGTCTGCTTTTTGATTCCGCTGTTGAGCTGGTGCTTGACAAGCTTCCCGAGCCAGGTATATCAGATTTGACTGCTACTTTAGAACTGTCCGGAAAACACCTCCTGGAAAAGGGTATAACTTCTGCGGGAATTGATGACCTGAGAGCTGTCAGGCGGCCCGAGGATATGCTGGCTGCCTATCAGAACTATCTTAATAAAACCGAAGTCAGGCCCCGCCTTTACCTGCAGCAGCGTATTAAAAACACTGCCGACCTGGAAAAACTGATGGAAATTTCCCGGCCTACTGGAGAGGGCAATGAGGATCTCCGTTACGGCCCGATTAAGATAATGCTGGATGGCTCTCTGGGAGCCCGAACTGCAGCACTTTCCACCTCATACCTTGATGATCCTGGCAACAAGGGCGAACTGCTACTCAATGCCGATAATCTGAGAGAGCTTCTGAAGAGAGGCTATCATCAGGGATTTATTCCTGCCATTCATGCCATCGGTGACTGGGCCATTAAAACCGCCCTGGAAGCTATTAAAAAATCTGCACCAAACAAAAAAATGCTGAAGCAATCCCAGATTATTCACTGTCAGCTGACACGACCCGGACTGATCAACGAACTGGGCAGAGAACAGATCTGGGCAATAGTACAACCTGTTTTTATCAAATCAGACCGACAGATGGTAAAAAAGCGGCTGGATCAAGAACTCCAGCAAAATTCCTTTGCCTGGCAGAGCCTTTCCCGGGCTGGAGTGCAGCTGGCTTTCAGTTCAGATGCTCCCATTGAACCGGTCAACCCTCTCTACGGCATAGAATCTGCCCTGAGCCGGCAGGACTGGCAGGGCAGACCGGAGCAGGGGTTTCTGCCCCAGGAAAAAATGGACCTGGATCAGGCCTTAGAGCTTTATACCAAAGCTGGAGCCAGGATCAGTGGTGAAGCTCCCTTTAAAGGCTCATTAAGTCCCGGCCAGCTGGCTGATTTTATTGTACTGGAAGAGGATCCCCGTCAGCTCAAAGCGGCCAATCTCAGCAAATTAAAGATTCAGGAAACCTATCTGGCAGGAAACAGGGTGGTTTAGAGATCCGGAGATGGTTTTTGTAATCAGGCTGGCTGCCAGTTTTATTCCAGATAATTTCTGGCCAGATAGGGTGAAGTCAGGGCAGAAAGCATACCGCCATAATCAAGCTCAAAATCCAGAGTATCACCAACTGTAAGGTCAACATCTGTTTCGGTGACATCCAGCAGCAGATGGTCACTGCTGGCACCAATAATTTCAGCTCCAGCCAGGCAGGGTTTTAGCCCATCTATCCTGACATCCTGTCGGCCGACTGCTAAAATTGCCCTGAGCCTTTTTCCTTTATCTACGAAGCTGGGTTTTTGACCAAAGGCATCATAACCCAGGGTACCCCTGGGAACTGAAGGTTTTCGTTTAAGTTCAATAATAGCAGCAGATAAAGTTATATTATGCTGATTAAAACCGGGAATTTCCCTCTGATTGGTAATATCGGTACCCTGGAGAATACCCTCTCCTACCCTTAAGTGATTAACTCCGGCTGGCATTTTACCCTGGTCCAGAAGGTTGGTGGTGGCAGTATTTCCGCCTGAGATAACCTCAAGCTCTGCTGAGAGATCAGCTTCCAGCTGTTCCTTAAGTTCAATCAGTTCTCTGGTGTTTTCCGGGGTGGGTAAAACTCCCCCGTAGCAGCCGACATTGGTGCCCAGTCCTATAATTTCAATTCCAGAAATTTGCCGGGCACTGTTCATAAAGTCGCTGATTTCAGCGGGAAGTACCCCCTCCCGCAGATCTCCTAAATCAATCATAATAATAGATTTATGATGCCTGTTTCGGGCTCTGGCTGCTTCTCCCAGAGCCTGAAGTGTGGTCAGTTCGCTGTTTAGACTGACATCTGCCAGTTCCACCACCTCATCAGCCAGACCGGGGTGGGGCAGCCGGAGTAGCAGATATTCAGCTTCCAGGCCGGCCTTTTTAAATGCTCTGATATTTTTCAACCGGGAATCACCAAGTTTCTTTATTCCTCCGGCCAGAAAAGCTTCAGCTATCCTGATATCGCCGGCTCCTCCCTTGACAACTCCGGTCAGCTCAATACCCAGGGATGAACATTTAGCCTTCATCTGACGGGAATTTTCAGTAATTCTGGTTAGATTAATATTAGTGCAGGGCAAGTTTTTCATAATTAGACTGCCTCCTTATTCTCTATTTTATCTCCCTTTAATTCAAATAATTCTTTATTCCCGAGGAGAACTCCTGCTCTCAAACTGATGTATTCTGGCACAGAATTTGCATATAAGTATTAGTAGAGGTATTATATAAACACCCCAGATAAAACAGGAGGAAAATAGAATGCAATATTATCAAAAATTTGATATCTGGCAGGAGGTCAGCCCGGAAGATTGGCAGGACTGGCGCTGGCAGCTTAAAAACAGAATAACAGACACAACTGCTTTAAAGCAGGTTATCCCTTTAACCGAAGAAGAAGAAAGAGAAATTAATAAAGCCTTGAAGAAATTAAGAATGGCCATAACCCCCTATTATGCCAGTCTGATGTCTGCTGAAAACCCGAACTGTCCCATCCGCCGGCAGGCTGTACCTACTTCTCTGGAACTTAAAACCGGTCGGGCTGATCTGGAAGATCCTCTCCATGAAGACATTGATGCCCCGGTTCCGGGTTTAACTCACCGTTACCCTGATAGAGTGCTGCTTCTAATAACAGATCAGTGTGCTATGTACTGCCGGCACTGCACCAGAAGAAGGTTTGCTGGAGTTACTGACAGTCCTCTGCCTTCAGATAAAATTTCTCAGGCTCTGGATTATATAAAAAATACCCCCCGAATCCGGGATGTTTTGATTTCAGGAGGAGATGGCCTGCTGATCTCTAATGATAGATTGGAAAGTATATTAAAGGAACTTAAAGCTATCGAACATGTGGAAATTATTAGAATTGGAACCAGAGCCCCTGTGGTTATGCCTCAGAGGATAACCCCTGATCTGATTGAAATGTTGAAAAAATACCACCCGCTTTATCTTAATACCCACTTTAATCACCCCAGAGAAATTACTCCTGAAGCTGAGGAGGCTGCAAACAGACTGGCAGATGCCGGAATACCTCTGGGCAATCAGTCGGTCCTGCTGAAAGGTGTTAACGACAGCCCCAAAATCATGCGTGAACTGGTTCATAAGCTGCTTAAAATCAGAATTAAGCCTTACTACATTTATCAGTGCGACCTTTCTCAGGGCATAGAACATTTCCGCACCAGGGTTGATCGCGGCCTCAGTATCATTGAATCCCTTCGGGGACACACCACCGGCCTGGGGGTGCCCACCTATGTAATTGATGCTCCCGGAGGGGGAGGGAAAATTCCGGTAAATCCTCAGTATATCATTTCCCGTTCCCCGGGCAAGATAGTGCTGCGCAACTTTGAAGGCAAAATATTTGCCTATACCGAGCCCGGATTTGCCAGCCGGGAAGAGGAACTGAGCCCCGGAACTGAAGGGGTCAGTCGGCTGGCTGAAGATAATAATTATTCTCTTTAAATTAAACTTTTCTCCCATTAGCTAAAAGTAAAAAATTGCCTGCTGTAAGGTCTCAGTAGAACAGGAAAATAAATAACTCTTTCTTCCAGTCAAAAAAATAAACCTCCTGCAGCCTAAACTGCGGGAGGCTTCTTGCCTTGATGCAAAAAATTTATTTAGTTTACATAAAGATGCCCTCGAAAAGATGCCCTAGAACAATTACCAACTCCTGAAAGAGGCTTTAACTATAACGAAGTAACAATTATTCAATATCTATGGTTTTCCTCTTGGGTCTGGAGGGCTCCTCCTTAGGCAGATCAACAATCAGGATGCCATTTTCGTGCCGGGCTTTAATTTCTTCTTCATTAACATTTTTAATCCTGAAGGACCGCTGATAGGAACCGGTTCTTCTTTCTCTTCTAATATAGTTTTCCTGCTCTTCTCTTCTTTCATCTTCTTTTCTGGCTTTAATTGTCAGGATATTTTCATTGATTTCCAGCTCAATATCATCCTTTGTCATTCCAGGCAGTTCAGCTTCCAGAACAAATTTATCTTCTTCTTCTTTAATGTCTGTCTTAAAGCCTCCTTCAAATACACTCAGGGCATCATTAAAGAAACTGTCTACCATTTGATTAAACGGATCCTCTCTCTCTGTTAAACCTCTACCTCTTCTTCTAAAGGGTACCATATCAAACATACCAACCACCTCCATTTGATTTTTTTGTCCTTTCCTGACTTTCTTCACTTCTAATTATAATTCTAAGGACAGAGATGGTCAAATTTTGTTAATTATCGTTTTAGGTTTTTAAGTGCAATTATAAACGATTAAGCAGGTTATTCTTTTATTTTCTCATCCATACTAAAATTGAGTTATATTTTAACCTACCGGATCAGGGATATCATCCTCAGAATCATTTTCCTGAGCTTTATCTCCACTTTTAAGCTTACCCTCTTTAATTTCCCGGGCCCTTTCAGCCATCTGTTCCAGAGAAGTAGAAACCAGGTCATGAACCTCTGAAGCCGGGCGATCAAAGAAAAGTTCAATAGCTTCATCAATTTCAGTTATAGTATATACATTGAACTTTTCTGCTTCAACTGCTTCTACAATTTCATCTTTAAGCATCAGGTTTTCTACATTCTGCCGGGGGATAATAACCCCCTGGCTGCCATCAAGCCCCCGGTTTTTACAAACCTGATAGAATCCCTCAATCTTTTCATTTGTCCCCCCCACAGGCTGAACCTTGCCGTGCTGATTCAGGGAACCGGTAATGGCTAGATTCTGCTTTAAGGGCAGTCCGGAAAGTGAGGATAAAATCGTCAGCAGTTCAGCGCAGGATGCACTGTCACCATCTATTCCCGAATAGGATTGTTCAAAGGCCAGGGATGCTGACAGCGTTAAAGGCATCTCTTTAGCATACTTACCTCCCAGGTATCCCGAGAGAATGAGCACACCTTTGTTATGAATTTTGCCGCTCATTTTGGCTTCCCTCTCAATATTAACCACACCCTCCTGTCCCAGAAAGGTCTGGCAGGTTATTCTGCTGGGGCGGCCAAAGGAATACTGGCCGGATTGATAAACAGATATACCATTGATCTGACCGGCAACTTCTCCTTCAACATCTATCATCAGATAATCCCTGTCAATCATCTCCTGAATTTTCTCTTCTGTGAGATTGGAGCGATCTTCTTTCTTCCCCAGTGCTTTTAAAACATGTTCTGCCTCAACCTGCCCTGCTTCATCAAGATCAGCCCAGGTGTTGGCTTCATAAAGAAGCTCCATAATTTCATTAAACCTGGTTGTCATCTTGGTATTATCTCCAGAAAGCCTGCTGCTGTATTCAATTATTTTACCAACCGCTTCAGCTTTAAAATGCAGAATATCCTCCCGTTCACAGACCGAAGCTAGGAAAGAGGCAAACTTTTTCATGTTATCTTCGCTGCGGACCATTTCGGTATCAAAGTCGGCTTTTACTTTAAAGAGCTTTTTGAACTCTTCATCATAAGTATAAAGAAGCTGATAAATAAAAGGATTGCCGATCAAAATAACTTTAACATCGATTTCAAAGGGATCCGGCTTTAAAGAACTGATAGGAAAGGTCCGGTACTGTTCCCCGATATTTTCTACCTTTAATTCTTCATTTAAAAGTGCCCTCTTTAAAGTTTCCCAGGAAAAGGGATTGGTAAGGACATCCTTGGCCTGCAATATCAGATATCCCCCATCGGCCCGGTGCAGGGCTCCGCCTTTGATCATGGTAAAATCCGTGGTTACGGTGCCAAACTGGCTCTTGCCTTCAATCTTTCCAAAAAGATTATAATAAGTAGGATTGGTTTCAAAAATTACAGGTCCACCTTCGGTATCAGAATTATCAACTATTAAATTTACCTTATAACGAATAAAGAAATTCTCATCCCTGCCGGTTTTAAAGGGCAGTGGCATAGAATTATCCCCGTTTTTTTCAATAAATTTATCCAGATTATCAATTATGTCCTCTTTAACATCCCCCAGATAATCAATTACTTCCTCACAATCTGAAAATTTATGTTTCAACTGATCAATAATGGGCTGGACTATTGAGAGTCCCATTTTCTCCTGCAGCTCAGACATTTTGTCCTGGGCCTTTTCTTTAAGGTCTCTGATCCTGCGCAGCTGTTTGTCCAGTCTGTTTTTAATCTCCTGACTTTTTTCTCTTAATTTCTGCCTGTCTTCTTCCGGCAGCTCTTTAAAATCATCCTGTTTTAAAGGATTTCCCTCATCATCGAGCGGAACCGGAACCGGTCCCCTCTCGGTATTTTGAATCATAAAACCCTCTTCTCTTATTTCCTGATCAAATTCCTCCATCACCTGACTGGATTTTTCCTGATATTCTGCCATAATTTCATTACGCTTTTCTTCAAACTCTTCACCTTCAAAGAGTTTGGGAATCTCCTCTTTAAACTCCTCAATTACGCTTTCCATCTCATCTCTGAGGTGCTTTCCTCTGCCGGCAGGCATTCTAATTGCCCTGGGGGTTTCAGGGTTGGAAAAGTTAAAAACATAAAGCATATCATCAGGTGTGGGCTGGTCGGCAGACTCCTTGGTGGCAACCTTGCGGGCGTAGGTTTTTTTACCTGTGCCCGGAATACCTGCCATATAAATATTATAACCTTCCCGTTCTATTTCAAAACCAAAGTCGATAGCTTCTACCGCTTTCCGCTGTCCAATTATACCCTCTTCCAGACCTTCGATTTCCTCTGTTGACTCAAAATCAAAGGTAGACGGCAAACAATCACAGCGCAGTTCTTTTCCTGATAGTTTATCCATTTTTTACCTCCTATATTATAGTCGATTTTTTTATTAAAAAGGCCTGAAACTATTTTCTGCTTAACCTCCTTATAGAAAAAATTCTTTATTGACAAATAATTTCCTGCAATAAACTGATGTTTTGATAAGTTTTCTCAGAAAAAATAAATTTTTAAAATTACCGGCCAGAAAACAGAATCCAATTTCTGGCTAAACGGTAACAAAAATATAAAAATTCATTAAATTCTACCTTCAGACTTGAATAATTATGTTAAATAATATACAATTAAAATGTAGTATTGTGATAAAAAGAACTTATGCTGAAAAAACATCGGGGGGGATGGTGAAATGACTGATATAAAAAATAAATCCAATGAATCTAAAAACAATTTCAGAGCTGAAGCTTTAGTTGAAGATATACCGGATAAAATAATACGTAGACTGCCCCATTATTATATTCAGCTCAAAAACATGATGCAAAAGGACATCGAATATGTTTCCTCAGAACAGCTGGCCAAAATAATGGGATTTTCCAGTTCTCTGATTCGGAGAGACTTAAGTCATTTCGGCCAGTTTGGTAAAAAAAGTTACGGCTATGATGTTAACTGCCTTTATGAAAACCTGCAGTTGATTCTGGGTTTTGGCTATGAAAAAACAATGATAATATTGGGGGCTGGCTTTTTAGGTCGGGCTCTGGCCAATAATAAAAGCTATTCTGAAAGGGGTTATGTTTTAAAGGGAATATTTGATAAGGATCCCGCTATCATTGGCTTAGAGTTTAATGATATAAAAGTAATGGATGTTGAACTGGCCCCGGATTTTATCTCCCGGCTCGAAATTGATGTTGCAGCCCTGGCCGTCCCGGCCGAGGAAGCTCAGAAGACAGCTGAAATGCTGGTTAGGGCTGGCATTAAAGGCATCTGGGACTTTACCGAGACTCCGGTTGAAGTGCCCGATGATATTATTCTAATTGAACAAAACATGAATGATGGGCTCTGCAAAATTTCCTGTAAACTCGCCCAAAAAAAGCAATCATCCAGGTAACCTGGATGATTCTGGAACTTTTCAATAATAGATCGTCTCGGAGCGCATCAATTCAATTCCCGGCATATCATCAACCAGATTGATAACCCGATTAAATATTTTTTCCAGATAATTTCTTTGATTGCTGACAGAAACAGCAGCCAGCACTGAATGCTGCCAGTTTTCCTGGCGGTCAACCTCAGCAACAGCCAGATTAAATTTATTTCTCATTTTATCCTGGAGGCTTTTAAGTAGTCTCCTTTTTTCTTTCAGGGAAGTTGATCCCGGCAGATAAAGATTCATCCTCAGAGAAGCTACTATCACCTTTCTTCAACCTCCAGCCTGCCAAAAACAACACTTCCTTCAACTATTAAAGAGGGTCTCTCACCCCTGTCGAGATTAGGACTTAAATAGGTGTAATCTCCAAAGGTTATTGAGGTTCGATCAGGCAGCAGAGCATTACCAAAGGCTGAACTTATCTTAATCTCTGCCAGCTGTTCCCGGCTGATAATTAATTTGCCAGAGCCAAAAACTACATTCATTTCAATAAAGCTAATATCCTCAAGATCAAGATCCCTGAGATCCAGCTCCCCACTGCCAAAAATAACGTTAAATTCACTTTCAGTCAATTCACTGCCACTTTTCCTTAATTCCCCAAAAATAATTGTATTGTCATCTACGGTTCTAACGAAGGGCCCACCCATCAGCATTGAGATGCCAAGATAGATCAAAACAAAGGCCAGAATAACCCGAAAAAAGGGGACATTAATATTAAAAGAACGCAGGACGGCAGAAATACCCAGCACAATCAACAGCAAGCCCCAGAAAATCTCACTAAATAAGAAGCCCACTTTCATTCACCAGTCTCCTTTCTTTCACAGCAACCTTAATTGGAATTCCTTATTAACAATTATATCATTTTTACTTATAAAAATATAGTCTAAGCTGACTTAGTAATTAAACTCCCTGAAGCAGGTTACTATCATCAGATAAGCAGTTCGATATTCCGGCTTTGATAAATCTACCTCTGCCCCTGCTGCCTGTAAAGTTCCCCTTTCTGGCAATTATCTCACCTCGGGAAAGAGTCATTTCCGGCCAGCCTAAGATTTTAAAACCCTGATAGGGAGAATAGCCTGCCCGGGATTGGACCATTTCATCACCTAACTCCACCTTTTTCTCGGGATTAAAAACCACCAGATCAGCCACAGAACCTTCTCTAATAACTCCCCTTTCAGGATAAAGCCCAAAAATTCGGGCAGGATTGCCGGCCAGAACTCTAATCAGTTCCCTGTAATCCATCATTCCGGTATTAACTCCAAAATGATGAACCAGGGGCAGAAGTGTTTCAGATCCCGGCAGGCCGGGCAACATCTTCAAGGGAGAGCGGTTTTCTCTTTTCTGCTCCAGAGTAAAGGCGCAGTGATCGGTGGCCACTACCTGGACTGTGCCTTCCAGCAGGGCCTGCCAGATTTGTTCCTTATGCTCTGTTTCTCTCAAAGGAGGGACCATAAAATAGCGCTCCGGTTCTTCCCTTTCCAGATAACTTCGGTCTAAAAGCAGATAATGAGGAGTGGTTTCTCCAAAAATTCTCCCCCCCTGACCGTGAAAGCTTTGAAGGGTTTTTACAGTATCCGCAGCTGAAATATGAGCGATATAAACCGGGTAATTGTTTTTCAGCGCCAGCTGGGCAATTTTTTTCACGGCCTTTTCCTCAGCCCGGGCTGGCCTTAAGTCGGGATGATCGCTCAAAGAGAGCTCTTTCCCACCCTCTTTCTGTTCAGCAAGGCTTTCTTCAATTACCACTTCATCCTCAGCATGAACTGTCAACAACAAATCACTGTCACAGGCAGCAGCAAGCAGTGCCGGAATATCTTTCTCCGGTATCATATATCCCTCTTTTTTATAGGTGGTGAAAATCTTTAAACTGCTGAGACCAAGCTCCCTGATTTCTCCAAGTTCCCGTTCAAGTTTCCAGTTATAATGATGAACCGTCTGATGAAGGTTAAAATCAAGCACACTATCTTCAGCTTCAGCTATTCTCTCCCGGGCAGATTCCGCCAGAGTTTTATCAGGCTGATGATCGGCATAATCAATAAAGGTTGTTACTCCCCCCAGAGCCGCTGCCCGGGAGCCGCTGAAAAAATCATCGGCGGTTGTTGTTCCCCGGGAATGAAGCAGATAATGAGTATGAGCATCAATAATCCCCGGAAAAATCAAATTCCCTGCTGCATCTATGACCTCCACCTCTTCCTGAACTGTCTGCTCCGGATCCAGCAAAGAAATAATTTTTTCACCTGCAATCAGGACATTTTTCTCACTGACTCCCGTTTCCTGAACAATCTTTCCTCCAGTCAGCAGCTTTTTCATACCTGAAATGCACCCCTTAGTAGATTCTTCCAGCGCCTGTTTCCTATCACTTATTACTTAATTACAAAAAAGCCAACCCCTGATGGCCGGCCGGAATTTTAATATTTTACCCTGTTGCCAGTAACTGCAAATATTGTTTCTTCACCAATATTGGTGGCATGATCTCCAACCCGTTCCAGAGACTTGGCCACATTAATAAATCTCACTACCTGATTCATTTTACGAGTACCATCACAGTCATCCAGCAGCCTGATATTCTTTTCATATATCTGCTCGTAGATATTATCAGCCCTCTCATCCTTCCTGCAGGCTGCCTCTGCCAGATCTGAATTCCGGGTAATAAAGGATTCCAGCACAGCACTCAACATATCAGAAACAATATCCGCCAGTTCCGGTATCATAACCAGAGGCTCAAGATATTTTTCATTTTTTAATTCCATAACTGTTTCAGCAATATTGGTGGCGTGATCTCCAACCCGTTCCAGGTTGATCGCTATTTTAGCTGAAGCCAGGGCAAATCGGGCATCACTAACATGAGGATGTTCTTCACTTAAAAGCCGGGAAATTTTGTCTTCAATGGTAAACTGCATATTGTCAAGCAAATCGTCCCGTTCAATGACTTCCCAGGCCAGATTGGAATCCTTGGCATCGAGGGCTTTAATAGAATTATGCAGCATCTCTTCGGCAACTTCGCTCATATCGCTGAGATCACTGATAAGTTCTTCTCTTTGTTTTTCATAAACCTTTGGCATATATCATTCCACGCCCCTTCTTGAATTATAAATAAAGATGCAATTTTAAAAATCAGCCCCTGCTATTAATCTCTCCAAGAACTAGATCAGGATTTCCTTCCTGTGATTTAGTAATTCTGCATAAAAATATGAAATCCTGCCAGTTTTGCAAATTTTGCAGCTGCTTGCAGGTAATTTTTATTTATTATAAAATGGCATTACTGCGACTATCTGGATGATAACAACAAATAAAAGGGAGGCTGACATGAAAAAAATTGGTCAGGAGTTCATTAACGGGACAAAATATCCGAACATTTCCAACTCTGATGAAAGTAAAGAAATTGCTCCCCCGGCCCGCACCCGTGAGCCTCAGGCCCGAGAAACCTTCGATCTTCCTGAAGTAGAAAAGCTGGATTTACCTGAGGTTCCGATCCCGCAGGCCCTGGTCAGCAGAAGAAGCAGGCGCAGTTTTCAGGATAAACCCCTGGACAGCAGTGAGCTTGCCAGCCTGCTTTTTTATACCCAGGGAATTAAACGCAAACTTCCCGGTGGAAAAAGCCTGCGAACTGTCCCTTCAGCCGGAGCACGCCATGCCCTGGAAACCTATCTCTATCTCCATCGGGCAGCTGAGCTCCCCCGGGGACTTTACCACTATCGAGCTGAAAAACATAAACTGGCTCTGCTGCAGGAGGGCAATTTGATGGCCAAGGTTTATCGAGGCACGCTTGAGCAAAAATTTGTCCAGCAGGCTGCTGCTGTTTTTTTCTGGGCTGCTGATATCTACCGCATGGCCTGGCGCTACAGTGAAAGAGCCTATCGCTATATCATGCTGGATGCCGGTCATGTCTGCCAGAATCTTTATTTAACCGGAGAAGTTATCCAGGCCGGGGTCTGTGCCATTGCAGCCTTTGACGATGATTATCTTAATGACTTTCTGGAGCTGGACGGCAGAGAACAATTTGTAATCTATGCTGCTGCTCTGGGCAGCAGAAAGAAAAAGAAAAACTAACCGGGATAATTTAAACCCACCCGGAATATTCTGGGTGGGTATAATATTTATATAAACTGTAAAGGAGAGGAAAAAATGTCAGAAAATCTGCTTCGCATTACAGGAATAAAGGGCAGCCCCCGCTCCCAAAGTAACAGCAGCCGGATGCTCGAAGAGGTTCTGAAAGGCTGTAATAAAGCTGCTGAAAATTTCAATCAGGAAATAATCAAAAATATAATAAAGCCCCATGAAAGAAATATCTCTGCCTGTATTGCCTGCTTTCACTGCGATAGAACCGGCGAATGCATCTATCGTGATGACATGCCGGAGTTGATAAAAACCTTTGATAGATCCGAGATAATTATAGTCGCCAGCCCTATTTTTTTTAACGGTATGCCCTCAACCCTGAAAAAAATGATCGACCGCTGTCAGCCAATCTGGGCCAGCAAATTCCACCTGGAAAGGCCAATCATTGACCGTAATAAAAAAAGACGGGGCCTGCTGCTGGGCTGTGCCGGAGCTCCGAAATATCAGGATCAGTTTACAGCCTTGAAAACTGTGGGTGAGATGTTTTTCAAGACTGTAAATACCAGGCTGCTGGCTCAAAAATTTATTCCCAACACCGATAATCAGGTTTTAGAGAAGGAGAACGAACTTCTGGCCAGGTTCCGGGAGCTGGGTGAAAAACTGGTAGGAGAATTTGCCAAAACCGGTCGGTCTTAATAAACCTGGGCAGAGAAAATTATTTACCATCCTTTGCCAAAACCGCATTCTGGATAGCGGCAGATCTCACAACCCAGGCAGAGTCCTCCGTGACCCAGTTTGGCGATCTCCCTGGCGGTAATGTTTTCTCCTGCTGCCAGCCTCGGCAGAATCAGATCAAAGACCGTGGTCCGGGAAAACATGGCACAGCCAGGCAGCCCGATTAACGGGATATCCTCCCGGTAGGCCAGCATAAACATAGCACCGGGAAGTACAGGGGCCCCGTAAGTGATAACCTCAGTGGAAATTTCTGCAATTGCAGCGGGAGTCAGATCATCGGGATCAACTGACATGCCTCCGGTGCAGACCACCATCTCAGCTCCTTCCTCAATGGCAGTCAGAATTCTTCTGGCTATGTCCTCCCTGTCATCAGGGGCCAGTTCGGTCCTGATAACCTGCAAGCCATGACAGGTCAGCTTTTCCCTCACAATCGGAGTAAATTTATCTGCTATTCGACCGGCAAAGACCTCTGATCCGGTAGTTATAACTGCCGTTCTTTTCTCCTGAAAATCTTTGATTTTCAGGAGAGGCTCGCTGCCAACCTTCTCTTCAACCGTCCTGATTTCCTCCTCCTGGATTATCAAAGGAATAACCCTGGTGCCAGCAACCTGTTCACCCTCCCTGACCGGGGTATTATTATGGCGGGTGGCCATCATAACCTTCTCAATCTGATTGAGTCTGGTAAGCCTTTCCCGGTCAACCTTTAAAAGTCCTGACCTCCCGGTCATAAGATTAATCTTGCCTTCCACAGGTTCGGATCTTTCTATTCCCTGACCCTGGGCCAGGTCGGCCAGCCGGGCAGCTGCCTCATTTTCATGCAGATATCCCGGTTTTTTCTCCCAGATATAGATGCTGTTCTTGCCCAGATCCTTCAACCGGGGAATATCCTCTTCCTTAATAACATCACCCTTTTTAAAAGCCGGGCCTTTATGCCTACCGGGTTTTATTTCGGTAATATCATGGGCCAGCACATGACCCACAGATTCTTCCACAGGTATTTTCTTCATTCTATTTAACTCTCCTCTCTGAAAAGCAGAGGCTCCAGAAAAACCTCTACCTGTCCCCCGCAGACTCCTCCGGCAGAAGCTACATCCTGGTTGCTTAAGTCAAAATGATATCTGTCGGGTTTATCATTTTTGTTCTCCAGCAGTTCCACGGCTTTAGCTATAATCTCACCTTCCAGAGGTCCTCCCCCGATTGTTCCATTAATCGTGCCATCCTGCCAGATCAGCATTCTGGCTCCAGCACTGCGGGGAGCCGAACCGGAGGATCGGATAACAGTTGCCAGCACTACGGGAGTTCTCTCCCGGGCGGTTTCCTGGATTTTGCTGATAATTTCTCTATCCATGGGTGAGCCTCCTTGTCTTAATCAGGCTGGCAGTAATTGATACTGCAATTTCAGCCGGTGTTTCACTGCCAATTTCTATGCCAATGGGAGCATCAATTTTAGCAATTCTTTCCCGGGATAGATCAATCTCCTGTTCAAGTTCAGAAAAAATCAGGTCAACCTTTCGCTGGCTGCCTATCATTCCCAGATAGCTCCAGTCTTCTCTAACTACTGACTTTAACACTTCATAATCATATTGATGACCCCGGGTGACAATTACCAGATAATCACCGGAGCGGGCCTGATAATCCCTGAGAAATTCGGCAAAGGGCTGACTGTGGATCCCTTCAGCCCGGGGAAAGTTCTCCCGGCAGGCAAATTCCTTTCTCTCATCAATAACTTTAACTCGAAAATCAACCAGGTCAGCCATTCGGGCCAGCTCCTGAGCCACATGGCCGGCCCCAAAGATAAAGAGCCGGGGTTTCTGCTCCAGGGGCTCCAGAAAAACCTCCAGCCGGTCTCCGGAAGGTAGCTGATAGCTTTCCAGACCGGGAGAGAAAAACTCATCAATATCTCCCAACTTGTTCCTTAAAAAATCCTTAACTTCCCGCTTCAGCCTGCGATTAGACTGAATCTCGTCCCGAAACAGTATAACTTTATCACCGGGCTGGAGATCTGATGTTTCCTCTAGAAAATCAGCCGCTATTACGGTCAGGAGCACCCCGGATTTACCGGCAGCCAGATGCTCCTCTATCTTGGAAAAAAACTTGAGAGTCATCTAATTATCTGCCTCCTTCAGGCAAAAGTTTCGTTTTTTGTCAGCCAGCTGAAGACAGCCTCCAGAACCCCGCCGGCCACAGCCAGAGATTTGTCAGAAATATGGAGACAGTGCTCGGGATCATTGCGGGGATCAATGTCTGCCAGTTTGGTCCCCCTGCTTACCTTTAGACCTCCGGGAAGCAAGCCCCTGATAATTCCGGCAATCTTGACCTTAACAGGCTGCTCCTCCAGGTAACCAATTATATCTCCAGGTTGAACCTTTTCTCCTATCCGGCGCTCGGTTCGAAAAACACCTCTCCGGGGAGCATGATAAACTCTTTCCTGACTGTATCCCAGCACCTCACCGGGCTCTCCGGTATCAGGTGCAGTTGAACCCCAGTAGAGGGTCCGTCCCAGAAAATGCCCCCGGCAGGTTTCCACTGCAGCATCACAGTTCTCCCCCGCTATAAAACCTGGACCCAGGCCAATAACCAGACGGGCATCTTTCCGATCGGTTCCCACTGAATCCTTCAGCATTCTACCGTCAACCAGGACCTGATGGCGATAAGAGGATACAATCCCGCCAGCCCGGGAGAGCGGCACCACAGCAATTTCCCCCTGTTTTTGGACTTTCAGGCATTCTCTAATATTCTCAACCCGGCGGGCTGTCAGGCCCTCTATTTTGATTTCATCCTGGTAAATTGCAGTGGCATAGGAAACAGTTCTTCTCACAGCCAGAGGCTGATCTTTTTCCACGATTAAAATCTGCCAGCCGGTCCGGTGAAGCCGATAGGCCACCCCACTAGCAAGGTCTCCCCCGCCCTTAATCAGCACCCGCGGGCTGATATTCTCTTTGATTTGAAATTTAGCTTCAGCCACCTGCAACCATCCTTCCTGATTTCCAGATGATAGAGCCATTCTAGCACAGTGCAATAGTCAATTACAGTAATTCCCTTTACACTGGAGAGGCAGGAATCCTCTTTCCGATCTATCTCTTTAATCAGTTCAGCGACCAGCTCTGCTGCCAGCTTCTGCCGGTTTCTAGTTGCCTGGGACAGCAGCAGATAAACCCGGCCGGCAGCTTCAAGATTCTCTCCATACCACTGTCTGCCGGTAAAAAGCTCCCGGTAAACCCTTAAGTTTAAATACCGGCTGCCCGTACCGGAACTGATTATCCCCGCCCGGTGGCAGATCCTGCTGCTGATGGGCTTCCCCGCTCCGGAAAGACCCTGAACCAGAAGTAAAGTTTCCGGGTTTGCCGGCAGGACAGGCTCCCACTCCGCCGGGGCCTTGCAGGAGCGATTCCCGGCTCCATCGGCCTCAACTAAAAATACTAACTCCGGAAATCTCTGTACCGCCGAGGTAATCCACTCCACCGGCAGTCCCTTAATTTTTGCTTTCTTTTTATCTCCCGGCCACCTGCTAACTTTCCTGACTGCCGGGACCAAAATCTCTGTCGTCTGCCGCCGTCGATAGGAGGCTAGAACAGAAAAAAATTCTGCCCTGCTGGAGCAGACTGCCAGGCTGTGGGGCAAACCGGCCGGCCTGAGCAGAGCAGTAGTTGAAGTATAAACAACCTGGTGATAGGAAAAATCCCGGGCCAGCCGATTTAAGGTCCCGGTTTTACCCCCAGCTCCCACCAGCCAGACAGCTTCACCTCTCTTTATTTTCCAGATATCTTTAAGTCTCTTAATCATGATTGGTCTGTCCCGGAACATATTTTTGATAATCTTCCTGATAATCAAGGTCGATCAGTACAGACTTCCTGTCAAACTCCAGATATTCAATCTCCTGAGAATAATTCTCCAGCAGAGTTCTCAAGCCCCCCTCCG
Organism: Halanaerobiaceae bacterium; assembly: GCA_007134885.1. Lineage (GTDB taxonomy): Bacteria > Bacillota > Halanaerobiia > Halanaerobiales > Halarsenatibacteraceae > T1SED10-84. The sequence goes on along the minus strand of SLJX01000019.1, from coordinate 26,804 downwards.
GTTCACTTTTGCCCTGGGCCAGGGCATAAATTTCAGGAATCAGGCTGGATTGAATTAACAGGGGATGCCCTCTCCTATTTTGATAGCTCGGCACCAGCAGCAGGGGCTGTTCCTTTCGAAATTTTTGTAAAAGCTTATTATAAATATCTGCTGTGACCAGGGGTTGGTCAGCCAGCATAAAAAGCAGGCCGGAAGTTTCAGCCGGCAGGTTTTTCAGGCCGGCTAGGACACTGCTGAACATCCCCCGCTGATATTCATTATTTTCAAGCATCTTAACCCTTTCCGGCAGCTCATCTGCCAGCTCACTTCTTATTCGCTCGGCCTGGCAGCCAATCACCACTCTTATCTCACCATCCAGAGTCGATTGATGCAGATTGGAAACCACAGTGCCGAGCACAGTTTTATCTCCCCAGGGAAGCAGCTGCTTCAACCGGCCCATCCGGCTGCCTTCACCAGCTGCCAGCACTACTGCTGAAATCATCTTCCTCAACCTCCATACCGGCTATTTCCAGATCTATCTTTAAGACATTAATTCCAGCAAAATTTTCCATTTCAGCCGCCAGCTGTTGGCGGTATTCCTCCAGATAGGTGGGAAAATCATAGCCATAGCGGGCCACCAGATTGATCTCAAAGAGCAGCCCTTCCTCTCGCTTGATTATCCCTACATTTCGGAGGTAGGCAATCCCCTCATACTGACTGGTTAAATAAAGGACTGTATCCCGAAATACCTTATTATAGACTATTAGATTGCCGAGATAGCTGAAACGGGCCCGGACAATTGAGCTTTCCCGACTTAAATCATTCTGTTCCCGGTTGAATAAAACTCTAAGGGAATCGGTAAAATAACCCAGGAACTGCTTTCTTACTTCAATTTTGGGTACGGGAATTACATGTTTGCCCTCTCTTTTCCGAACCGAAATTGCCCTCTCAATTTCGTCTGGACTGGCAATTTCATCAATCATAATGGTAGTATTGATCCCCGTCAGCTCCAGCTGTTCCACAATCTTTTCCACCATTTCCAGGGAAGTTCCCAGAATTAAAATTCTCTCTGCTCCGCTGTTCTCAATAGCCTGGCAGACCTCCTCCCGGTGGTTTTCATCATGAAAAATTGCCCTTTTGATGGCAGCAAGCCTGCTGTTCTCTCTTTTAGCCGATCTGCCGGCCAGTATTTTACCCTCTTTAATCAGGAGACCATCATCTAAAATTAAAGGTATCCCGTAATCATAGGCTAAAACCCTGGCCCGATGGCTTTTTCCGCTGCCGCTGGGCCCTATCAGGGCATAAACCTCCATTCTCATCACCTCGCTGCCCTTTCAGGTATCATAATAAATTCAAACCTGTCCGCAAATCTGAAATTGAAAAACTTTGAGAAAAAACTGCTGCCTCCGTAACTCATCTGCCAGTCTTATTTGACTCTCCTGCGCAATTTTTTACCTCTCATCTGCAATTTTATTCAGCTTCATTAAGCCTTATTCAGGTTTATAAAGCTCTCAACCAAAGATCGAAAGCATCACCCCGGCAGCTACAGCCGAGCCAATTACCCCGGCGACATTAGGCCCCATGGCATGCATCAGCAAAAAGTTATTGGGATTGGCATCCCGGCCTACCTTCTGGACTACCCGGGCAGCCATCGGTACCGCCGAAACTCCGGCAGCGCCGATCAGGGGGTTTATTTTAGTTCTGGTAAAATAATTCATGATCTTGGCCAGAATCAAACCGGTGGCTGTTCCGAAGGCAAAAGCCAGCACTCCCAGCAGCAAAATCTGCAGGGTATCGGTCTGCAAAAATCTCTCAGCTGAAGCACTGGCTCCCACCGCTACTCCCAGAAAAATTGTCACGGTGTTGACAATGGCGTTTTGAGCTGCTTCACTTAACCTGTCGACCACTCCGGCCACCCGGAAAAGATTGCCCAGCATCAGCATGCCCACCAGGGGAGCGGAAGCCGGCACCAGCAGCACCACAATCAGGGAAACCATTACCGGGAAAATGACCTTTTCCTTTCCGGAGACCGGACGGAGCTGCTGCATTTCAATTTTTCTTTCCTCTTCACTGGTTAAAAGCTTCATTATAGGAGGCTGAATTATCGGCACCAGAGCCATGTAAGAATAGGCGGCGATGGCGATAGCCCCCAGGTATTCCGGGGCCAGCAGGGAAGAAATATAAATCGCCGTGGGACCGTCAGCTCCCCCGATTATTCCGATAGAAGCAGCTTCAAACCCGGTAAAACCCAGCAAAATCGCACCAATAAAGGTCATAAAAATGCCAAACTGAGCCGCTGCTCCCAGCAGCAGGCTTTTGGGATTGGCAATTAAAGGTCCAAAATCAGTCAGAGCTCCCACTCCCAGAAAAATCAGGGGCGGAAAAATTCCCAGAGCATTACCCTGATAGAAATAATAGAAAAGACCTCCTGGCTGACCGTTGAGAGGTTCCTGCATTAGTCCTGTCAGAGGCAGATTCACCAGCAGCATGCCAAAACCGATTGGAACTAATAGCAGGGGTTCAAATCTTTTCCCAATACCCAGATATAAAAGAACCAGAGCTATGAATAGCATGATAATTTCAGCCAGACTAATTTCCCCAACTCCTGAAATAGCAAAAAACTCCTGTAGGACATCCAGCAATTAATTTTCCTCCTTTGCCGACCGGTTATTCAATCTCCATAAGCAGATCGCCTGCATCTACAGTATCTCCATCAGACACAGCAATATTTTTTATCGAACCAGCCCGGGGGGCATAGATTTCATTTTCCATTTTCATGGCTTCCAGCACCAGAATCAAATCGCCGGCAGCCACCTCTTCTCCTTCAGCAACCTTGAGCTCCAGCACCTTGCCCGACATGGGAGCTTCCACCTGGCCGTCTCCCCCTGAAGCAGTCTGCCGCCTGCCGGCAGATTTTGATTTGCTACTGGCAGCAGTGCTTTCAGCAGAGGAAGAGGGCTTGGGTGCTGGCTTTTCTTTAACCGGTCCGGCAGAGCTGATATCAGAATCCCCGGTATCTGCCGCTATTTCTTCTACTTCAACTTCGTAACTTTCACCATCCACTGTTATGCGAAACTTTTTCTTCATGACTTGCTCCTCCCTTGCAGCTGATGATATTCCTGACTGCGCGATTTTTGCTGCCAGCCCGAGGCCCTGTTCAGCTTCTTGACCCTCAGTATTTTATATTTTTTCCCGCTGTCGCCGCAAAAAACCATCAGGGCCCCGACAATAGCGGCTACCTTCTGCCCGGACAGCCCTGACTCTCCGGCTTCTTCGGCGGCAGCCGGTTCTCCGGCTGGTGAGTCCGGTATGCTTCCTCTCTCTCCGGCTGCCTGCTTCCTTTCAGACCGAGGCAGTTCCCTGTCCCGGTAATATATTTTCTCAATTAGTTTTACAGCTGCCAGCAAAATAAGCAGCAGAACAAAGACTATCAGCATACCAACTATGGCAATCTGCAGGCCGGCAGTTAAAAGTTCTCCCACTGTCATCCCGGCCATGGCCTCTGGATCCTGAATTAACTCTAACGGTGTCATTAGTTACCTCCTTAGACAGGCCTTTTCCCAAAAAAGCTGGTTATACCGGGAAATTACCATGTTTTTTGGGCTTGAGCTCCTCGCGCTTGTCCTTGATAGACTCCAGACTCCGGATCAGCTCGGGCCTAGTATTTTCAGGTTCAATGACATCATCCACATAGCCCTGGGCTGCAGCCTGATAGGGATTGGCAAAGCTTTCCCGGTATTCATCCACCTTCTGTTGGCGAACTTCTTCAGGATCATCGGCAGCTTTAATTTCCCGGCGGAAGATGATATTGGCCGCTCCCTGAGGTCCCATCACTGCAATTTCGGCGGTAGGCCAGGCCAGGACATAATCTCCCCCCAGATGACCGCTGCTCATGGCTATGTAAGCTCCTCCGTAAGCTTTGCGGACAATTACATTCAGCTTGGGCACGGTGGCTTCGCTGTAGGCATATAACAGCTTGGCTCCATGCCTGATTACTCCACCGTGTTCCTGCTCGACGCCCGGTAGGTAACCGGGGACATCGGTAAAGGTTAAGATAGGCAGATTAAAGGCATCGCAGAAACGAATGAAGCGGGCTGCTTTATCAGAAGAATCTATGTCCAGACAGCCAGCCTTAAACTTTGGCTGATTGGCAATTATCCCGATACTGTGACCTCCCAGCCTGCCAAAACCAATCACAATGTTGGCAGCAAAATGAGGCTGAACTTCCAGAAAATCTCCCGAGTCGATAACCTCCTGGATAACATCTCTGATATCATAAGATTTGTTGGGTTTTTCCGGAACAATTGATCTGAGCTCCCGGGAAGTCCGATCCAGGGGGTCGTCGTTTTCAACAAAGGGCGGAGATTCCAGGTGATTATCAGGCAAAAAACTCAGCAGCTTTTTGATTCTGGCAAAACAGGACTCTTCATCCTGGTCCAGAAAATGAGCCACGCCACTGAGCTGATTGTGGGCCATTCCTCCTCCCAGCTCTTCCGCAGAGACCTCTTCCCCCGTCACTGATTTAATAACCTGAGGTCCGGTGATAAACATCTTGCTGGTTTTGTCCACCATAAAGACAAAATCAGTCAGAGCTGGGGAATAAACCGCCCCTCCGGCACAGGGGCCCAGAATAGCTGACAGCTGAGGAATAATTCCGGAGTTACGGGAATTACGGAAGAAAATCCCGCCATAACCAGCCAGAGAATGGACTCCCTCCTGAATCCGGGCTCCCCCGGAGTCATTAAGGCCGATTATAGGAGCTCCCGCCTTTTCGGCCATGTCCATAATTTTCCAGATTTTTTTGGCATGCATCTCGCCCAGCGAACCGCCCATAGCGGTAAAATCCTGGGCAAAAACAAAAACATTCCGGCCTTCGATCGTGCCCCGGCCGGTCACCACTCCCTCTCCCGGGATTTCCTTTTCATCCAGGCCCAGGTCCTGAACCCTGTGCTTAACAAACATCCCGATCTCCTGAAAACTTCCCTCATCCAGCATCATATCAAGTCTTTCCCGGGCGGTATACTTGCCCTTATCATGCTGGCGGGCAATTTTTTTCTCTCCCCCGCCCTTTTTGATCTTCTCTTGTCTGGCTTTAAGGTCATCGACTTTATCCTGCAAAATATTCTACCTCCTGTGTTCCGGACTTTATCCAGCTTCATAATTCTGCTTTTAATTATTCTGGCTGAATTCTGCCTGATGGTCTTCCTGTCTCCTTGACAAAAATTGTTCGGCAGGTTTAGAAAAAATATATAATTGCAGTCCTGATTAAATCATGTTTCAAGATTATTTCTAGATTAGCAGAAAGTCTCCTTTTTTTCAAGCCCTTTTTGCCTCCAACAAAATAAGGCAGAGCAGAGCAAAAAGCTTCTACCCTGTGGTTTTAATTGAAAATACAGACAAAAAGTAAAACCAGCGGAAACCAGACCCTGGGGGCCTGTCTTCCGCTGGCCGGTTTTTCTTAGCAGAAAAACTAGGCCAGAAAAACAAAGTAGGCCACGAAAATTACTCCCAGAGTATAGACCAGCCAGTGAACATCTTCCCCCTGGCCGGTAAAGAGCTTTATCAGGGGATAGACAATAAAACCAATGGCAATTCCATCCGAAATTGAATACATGAAGGGCATGGAAACCATTGTCATGAAGGCCGGCAGTATCTCGGTATAATCATCCCAGTCCAGACTGGTAATATTGGTCATCATCATTGTTCCCACAATAATCAAAGCCGGAGCAGTGGCAGCCGAGGGAACCATCCCAACCAGCGGCATGAAAAAGAGGGAGAGGAAAAAGAGAAAGGCTGTAACCACACCGGTTAAACCGGTCCGACCTCCTTCGGCAACCCCGGCAGCAGATTCAATATAGGTGGTAACGGTACTAGTGCCGAAGAGCGCGCCCCCGGTGGTTCCAATGGCATCTGCCAGCAAAGCCCGGCTGGCCTTGGGCAGATTGCCATCTTCATCAAGATAACCGGCCTGCTGGCTTACTCCCACCAGAGTTCCTGCGGTGTCAAAAAGATCAACAAAAAGAAAGGAAAGTATAACCGCAATCAAACCGAGATCAAAAACTGCTCTGATCTCCAGCTGGAAAAAAACCTGCCCCCAGTCACCCATGGAAGGCATCTGGAATACAGCCTCAGGCATTTCGGTAATACCGGGAATAAAACCAAAAAGGGTTGCAACTATGATGCCCCAGAGAAGAGCCCCCTTAATCTTAAGAGCATAAAGAATACCGGTCACAACAAGGCCCACCATGGCTACCAGACCGGTACCGGTAAGTATCTCGCCCACCTCAACAAAGGTGGCCTCATAGGGCTCTACAAAGCCGGCATTGCCAAAACCAATAAAGGCGATAAAAAGACCGATACCGGTTGAAATCCCGGTCTTGAGACACATCGGAATGGCATTGACAATCATCTCCCGGATCGGAGTCACACTCAAAATGATAAATAATATACCTTCAAAGAAAATTATCCCGAGAGCAACTTCCCAGGGAACTCCCATACCAATGACAACTGAATAGGCAAAGAAAGCATTGAGTCCCATTCCAGAAGCCAGAGCAAAGGGGTAGTTGGTCAGCACTGCCATCGCTAGAGTGCCAAGAATAATACCGGCTATGGTGGCAATAAATACCCCTTCAAAGGGCATACCGGCATCGCTAAGAATATCAGGATTGACGAATATAATATAGGCCATGGTCATAAATGTTGTAAAGCCGGCAATCACCTCTGTTTTAACTGTGGTATTATGCTGACTCAGCTTAAATAGACTGTCCAGCATCCCACCCTGAGCCTGCTGATCATTCATTATTTTTTACCTCCTTTTAATTTTCAATAAAATTTAAGTAACTACTGAAAAAGCTGATAAAAATCAATAATAAATTTTCTGGTATAATGATTGCTGGTTAAATAATCTCCTTTATTGTCTCCTATGTTAATAAGTTAAATCCCTATTTTTCTTAAGCTATCACCCCCAAAATTTATCTGCTTATCTTTGTTTCCTGTCATAATTTAAAAGTTAGTTTCCTACAACAAAATCTAATCCTGCTGCTTCATTTTACCACCAGCTCCACCTCTTCAAAATTTTTCCCATCAAAAAGTCCTCTGGCGGTCAGCTTCAATTCCGGAATGACAGGCAGAGCTAAAAATGACAGGGTCATAAAAGCTCCAGGATTATCCTCTCCCAACTGGGCAGCGGCCTGGCGGAGCTCCTGCTGGCTAAGAGCAACCTCCTCCAGGGAAAGCTCGGCCATCAAACCGGCAATCGGCAGAGGCAGCTTAGCTTTGACTTCACCGGATTCAACCACCAGCTGCCCTCCCTGACTATCCTTGAGAGCCTGAAAAGCTACCAGCAGATCTTCAGGAGTTTTACCGGCAGCAATCAGATTGTGGGAATCATGGGCCACCGAACTGGCCAGGGCTCCGCTTCTCAGCTTAAAGCCCTTCACCAGGCCCAGCCCGATCTTCCCGCTGGCCCGATGACGTTCCACCACAGCCAGTAGCAGGGTCCCGGTTCTTTTGAGGAAATCAGCCTGACTTTCGCCCTCCAGCCGGTAAACAAACTGCTGGCCGGTAATAATCTGATCCTCCTTCAGGGTTATCACGCGGTATTTTCTGCCGGTGGGCAGCCTGAATTTTTCTGGCTTCAGCTCAGGGAGATTGACTGTACTGGTAATCTTTGCTTCCAGCCCATCATCCGGTTCAGAAACAGCCAGCGGTTCAAGCCAGCTGCCCTCCCGATAGAGCAGCCTGCCATCCTTGAAGACCATCTCAATGCTGACCTTTTCCAGGTCATTGAGCACCAGAAGATCAGCCTTTCTCCCGGGAGCAATAGCACCTAGGTCCCCGAAGCCCAGAGCCCGGGCAGCATTCAAGGTTGCCAGCCGGTAGGCCAGCAGGGGAGACATCCCGTTGGCAATAGCCAGCTTAACAGCATAATCCAGCTGCCCCTCCTGCAGCAGATCTTCCGGCTCACGATCATCGGTGGCAAAGAGAAAACGATCATTATTTTCCGGTCTGACCGCCGGCAGCAGGGCCTCGAGATCCCGGGTTACCGAACCCTGCCTGATCATGATATACATGCCCAGGGCAGACTTCTCCAAAGCCTCGGCTGCTGTGGTGCACTCATGATCGGCCTGAATTCCGGCCAGCAGATAGGCATTTAGCTCTTTACCGCTGACCCCGGGGGCATGACCATCAATAAATCTGTTACGAGCCAGTTCCAGCTTGGCCAGCATATTTTTATCTCCCGCTATAACTGCAGGGTAATCCATTACCTCTCCCAGGCCAAAAACCCCCGGCTCTTCCAGCAGCTCTGCCAGATCCTCAGCTTCCAGACGGGCTCCCAATGATTCCAGGGAGGTGGCCGGAACACAGGAGGGCAGCATCAGGTGGAAATTCCAGGCTAGCCTCCGGCCCCTGTTGAGAAGGTATCTGATGCCAGTCAGCCCGGCCACATTGGCAATCTCATGGGGATCAGCCACCACTGTAGTCGTACCCCTGCTGAGAGCCAGCCGGGCCAGTTCATCGACCCGGACCATGGCACTCTCCAGATGGAGATGACCATCAATAAAACCCGGCACTAAATAGCGGCCGGCCAGATCAATCTCCTGCTCACCCTGATAATTTCCGGGACCTATTATTATTCCCTCACTGATTGCCAGATCATCCGAGTAAACCCGGCAGTTAAAAACATCAAGGATACGGCAGTTTTTTAAAACCAGATCAGCTTTTTTATCTCCCCGGACCCGGTCCAGCAGGATACCAACAGCCATTACTTTCCACCCGGTCTCTTAAGGTTGAGGGCAGCAAAGTTGCATCTGGTCACGCAGAGCCCGCAGCCGGCACATTTTTCAGTGTCTATAACCACATAATCCTCGCTCTCATCAAGCTCTATGGCATCATAAACACAGCTTTTAATACAGAGCATACAGGTTGTGCAGTTTTCCTCGATGACCTCGGGAGGAATGGTGGCAAATTGGCTCTCGCCTGGCATTTCCTCCAGCGCCAGGCCCCTGATTTCTTCCAGGGTGGAATAGCCCTGTTCTGCCATAAACTCCTTAATTTCCTCAACCAGTTTGCCATAAAATTCCGGTCCCTTGAGAATGGGAGCGGTGCAGACCTGAACTGCCTGAGCGCCAATCATCAGCATCTTGACCGCATCAATCCCCCGACTGATGCCGCCGACTCCGATAACCGGAATATCAACACTGGTCACCGCCTCGTATACTGACCGCAAAGCCAGGGGAAAGATAGCCGGGCCGGAAAGCCAGCCATATCCTTTTTCACTGCCCATCAGCGGTCTGCCGTCTTCTACATCAAAATCCAGAGTGGGGCCAAAAGAGTTGATTAAAACCAGGCCATCAGCCCCGGCCTCTTCGGCAGCCCGGGTAAAGGCAGGGATATCTATCTGTGGACTGAGCTTGACCAGTACCGGAAGCTCAGCCCCGGCTTTGGCAGCCCTGATGCTCTCCACCACAGGAGTGGGGTCATCACCGAGATAATGGGTGGAAAGTTCAAGGGCATCAGCATAGGGAGCCACCTTCTCCGCCAGTTCTCTAATTGCTTCTGCTGAATAACCCAGGCCCACAATAACGGGAAGTCCCAGCTCGGCAATGGCAGGATACTCCTTTGTCAGCCAGTGCTCCGGACCCATCTCGGACCAGAGTTCGGTATTGAGAAAACCACCGCGAATCTCTGCCATATTGGGCCGGGGCACCTGAGCTGCTTCCCTGGAAATCGTCTTGGTGACAAGAGCTCCAGCTCCCCCTTCAGCCGCCCGGCGGGCAGCCTCAGCATCCTTGACCGGGGGACCTGCAGCCGGCATCACAGGATTTTTCAGCTTCATTCCCAGAAAATCCAGGCTGAGATCAACCATCTCTATCACATCCTTTCACATCTTTCACTCTTATTGTACTTGACCATAAATCCTATTTTTCCTGCATCCTAATTCTGCTCCAGAGCTGCCTTAATCTTTTCCGGTGTCACCGGCAGCCGATAAAACCGGACTCCGATAGCATCATAAATAGCGTTAATTATTGCTGGAGCGGTGGCAATCATAGCCGGTTCCCCAATCCCCTTGGCTCCGAAGGGTCCATCGGTATCTTCATTCTCCACAATAACAGTCTCTACCTCGGGAACATCTAGGGCAGTGGGCACCAGATAGCGGCTCATATCAGGGTTAAGGGTCCGGCCCTTTTCAATAACCTGTTCTTCCATTAAAGCCATTCCCAGCCCCTGGGCGGTCCCGCCTTCAACCTGCCCCTCAACTCCAGCGGGGTTTATTGCTTTTCCGGCATCTATAGCGCTGTAAGCTTTTTCCACCGTAACCTGACCGGTGACAGTATCAACTACCACCTCGACCACCTGGGTGTGATAACTGTAGCCAACGTAGACCCTCTCGGATTGGCCTGTCTCGGGATCGGGCTTATAGGTTCTGGGGAAAAAGGTCCCCCTGCCTTTAAGCTCAATCCCCCGATCGGCCAGCCTGTCCCGGAGTTCCCAGATAGTCATTTCATCCTCAGAATTGACATGGGAAAAAATTCTACCATCTTTGATTGCCATTTCAGGGTGATTGGTGGTAAATTCCTGGCTGGCATGGTGATAAATATTGCCCAGCAGATCTTCCGCTGCCTCCTTGACAGCCTGACCGGTAAAATAGGTCTGCCGGGTGGCTGAAGACGATCCAGCATTCTGGGTGGTATGGGTATCTCCTTCTACTATTTCGAAATATTCCGGATCCAGCTTGAGCACCTCGGAAGCAATCTGTACCGCCACGGTCTGGATTCCCTGGCCGACATCGGCCGCCGAAGTTCTGATTAAAATTCTGTTTTCCCCGACAGGTTCCACTGAAGCTATGGAATGATCAGGAAAGCCCTCACCGTAGCCAAACCCAAACATTATGGTGGCCATCCCTTGACCTCTTTTAAGCATTATTATCACCTTCCCGCCAGCTGCTGAGCCTCCGGGCCTCGGCTATCGTTTCCCGGACATTCACCCCGAGTTCCAGCTTTTCTCCTCCGGGTGTAGTGGAACCGGGTTGATAGGCATTCCTCATTCTAAAATCAGCAGGATCCATTCCCAGTTCCCGGGCAATTACATCCATCTGGCTGTCGTAGGCAAAAGCCATCTGAGTTGCCCCAAAGCCCCTCATGGCCCCGCAGTAGGTGTTATTAGTATAAACGGCATAACAGGCCGCCCTGACATTGGGAGCCTGATAGGGGCCGGTGCAGTGAAACATGGCATTTCTGACAACCGCCGGTCCGCTGGAAGCATAGGCTCCGGTGTCCATTATCATCTCGGTCTGCCAGGCTGTCAGTTTACCCTCAGAAGAAACCCCGGTTTTATGTCTGATTATCTGAGGATGTCTTTTAGACTGAGCGATCATCGATTCTTCCCGGTTATAAATAAGCTGCACCGGGCGCTTTAACTCCCGGGCAGCCAGGGCCAGATGGATATGAACAGAAATATCCTCCTTTTTGCCAAAAGCCCCGCCGATAACCGGCTGCTTTATCCGGATTTTATCCTTGGTAACGCCCATGGCCTGGGCAATATCAGCCTGGGTATCATGGAGCCACTGGCTGGCAGCCCAGATAATTATTTCTTCGCTCTCTTCATCATAATCAGCAATTCCTTTCTCCACCTGCAGGGGCAGCTGCTCGACAAACTGGGTCTGATACTCCCGCTCCACAATCAGGTCAGCTTCGGCAAAACCCTTCTTTACATCGGCCTTATCCAGATAATTATCAGAGAGAATATTGTCACAGCACATCTCGGGATCGAGATAATGGGTAACTTCAATCTCATGATCTTCATGAATCTGGATGCAGTCCTGCTCCATGGAGCGGAGGGGATTATCAACCACTTCCAGTTCTTCTATCTCCAGTTCAATCCTGTCCCGGCCCCGCAGGGCAGCAGCATCGGTCTCAGCCACCACCAGTGCCAGGGCATCTCCCAGATAGCGCATCTTTTGATCTATTCCCACCAGCACCGGCTGATCCTTAATTATCAGACCAAACTCTGTGAGTTCAGGAAAATCTGCTGCGGTGAAAACCTCCACCACTCCGGCAACTTCCCGGGCTGGCTCGACATTGATTTCCCGGAGGTAAGCATGGGGATGAGGGGCTCGCAGCACTCTGATATGAAGAAGGTCGGCAAAATCATTGACCAGATCCTCGGTATATTTAGCCTCGCCGGTAACTTTTTGGCGGGCATCAACCTTATTAACCTTCTTCCCTACAAATCTTGTGCCCATGAGCTGTCACCTCCAGACTGCATTCTGCTGGCAGCCAGCTGGACGGCATCCACAATTTTTTGATAGCCGGTACAGCGGCAGATATTACCGGCCAGAGCCTGACGAACTTCCTCACGCTTAGGCTCGGGATTATCCTGAAGAAGCCGGTAACCGGTCATAATTGAACCCGGGATGCAGAAACCGCACTGCACCGCTCCGGTATCGAGAAAAGCCTGCTGCAGGGGATGAAGTTCTCCCTCCCGGGAGATCAGACCCTCCACTGTTAGGATTTCTGCCCCATCAGCCTGGGGAGCCAGCACCAGACAGGAGGCCACCGGCTCACCATTAAACAGAACCGTGCAGGCCCCGCATTCCCCCTTGCCGCAGCCCTCCTTGGCAGCGGTCAGGCCCAGATCCTTTCTGATTATATCCAGCAGGCGCTGATGGGGGCTGACCTCCAGAGAACGTTTTTCATTATTTATGGTAAAGGTTATTTCCATCTCCAGTCCCTCCTCATTCCTGCTGAAAACCCAGCAGGGCTTGTTCGGTAATATCTCTGGTCACCTGGCAGCGAAAGTCCACAGTACCTCTAATATCGGTAATAGGGGAAATCTCCTGAGCCGCCAGCTCACCGGCTTTCCCGGCTGAAATTTCGGTCAGCTTTCTCCCGGTTAGATAAACTTCCAGTTCTGTGGCCCGAATAGGTCTAGGGGCTACTGCCCCATAGGCCGCCCGGGCTGCTGTTATCTCATCCTTATCATCCAGTTCCAGCAGCAGAGCCATGGTCAGACTGGAAATAATCATGGCTTTTCTCTTGCCGACCTTCTTCCAGCGGCTGAGAGTTCCTTCCCGGGGGGTTGGTATTACTACTTCAATTAAAAGTTCCTCCTGAGTCATAACATTCTCCTTCGGCCCGGTGAAAAAATCCTCGGCCGCCACTTCTCTCTGACCGGAGACGCTGCCCAGGATAAATCTAGCCTGATAGGCTAGCAGCGGTGCCAGAGCATCCCCTGCCGGCGAAGAGGTTACAATATTGCCTCCCAGGGTGCCCCGGCTCTGAATCTGCCAGGCACCCACCTCGGAGGCTGACTCTGCCAGCAGAGGAAGGTTTTCTCTAATCCGGGAATCAGTCGCCAGTTTTCGATGGGTGACCATGCTGCCCAGCCGGATCTTTTCCGGACCAAATTTGATCTCCTTAAGGTCCTGGATCTTTGTCAGGTCCAGCCAGCTTGATACCTCGGAAAGCCTCTCAAAATAGTCAACCATAATATCGGTGCCTCCGGCTATCACCACTGCTTTATAGCCGTAACGGCTGCGGTATTCCAGAGCTTTTTTTAAAGACTTAGGTGCCAGATAATCGGCACTGCCGACCGGCACCTCCCGGCCCAGTTCCTGAATATTCTCCTGCTCGGCCTCAAAATCGCTGCCAGAAGCTTTCGGCCTGCCGCTGGCATTCCTCCGTGAATTTTCCATGATCTAAAATCTTCACCTCCCGATTTTCCATCAATAACTCTCCCCGGGCTATAGTGGTATCCACCCGGGATCCGGACATACCCATTAAAATATGATAAAAATAATTATCTGAAGTCAGGGGGGTAGGGGCCTGATAATCAACGATAATAACATCAGCTCCCGCTCCGGCCTCCAGGCTGCCCAGCTTTTTGCCAAAAGCTCTACTGGCCAGCTTACCGTTGGTCTCAAACAGCATCTGCCGGGCCAGTTCTCCTCCCAGCCGGGGATCTTCTGCCTGATGAGCCGGGAGCAGGGCGGCCACCTTGAGGCTTTCAAACATATCGGTGGTATAACCATCAGTTCCCAGAGCCAGTGCCAGACCGGTTTCAGCTGCCGCAGGAAGATCAGCTGCCCCCACTGCATTGCTCATGTTGGATTCGGGGTTATTGACCAGCAGACAGTCTCTGTCAGCCAGCATCCGGTATTCTTCCCGGGAAAGATGAACACCATGAATGGCCAGAGTATCAGGCTGCCAGATATCGAAGCGATCCAGTCTTTCCCCGATATTTTCATAACCCCGGCGCTGGCTGTCTCTGACATCAGCCCGGCCTTCAGCTACATGCAGATGACAGGGCACCTCCAGAGCGGCTGCTAACCGCCCTATTTCCTTTAAGGTGCTGTCCTCCAGAGTAAAGGAAGCATGCAGGCCGAACATTCCCTGGAGATAGCTTTTTTCCTCCGGTTTTATATCTTCAATAAAATTGACATTTTCTTCGAGAGCAGCCCGGGAGGCTTCCTTACCGTGACGATCGGAAGACTCAAAACAGAGGCTGGCTCTAATGCCTGCCCTGAGAGCTGCTTCTTGTATAATATCCAGGGAACCATCAATCAGCCCGAAGCTGGCATGATGGTCAAAAATAGTGGTGGTACCATTCTGAATACCTTCAATTATAGCATAGAGGGCACTGTAATAGATATCTTTAGGTTCGACCAGAGAATTATCCAGCCGCCACCAGAGCTTCTCCAGTATTTCCAGAAAATCTGCCGGTGGTTCGGAGGTTTTTAAGTCCATTCCCCGGGCGAAGGTGCTGTAGAGATGCATATGGGCATTGATCAAACCAGGCATCACTACCCTGCCCCGGGCATCAATCTTTTCCGCCCCGGGATAGCGGCCGCTCAGCTCTTCCGAGGAGCCTACCGCCAGAATTTTATCCTCTTTCAGCAGTACAGCCCCCCCGGGAATAACCTGATCCTTATCATTGCAGGTCAATACCAGACCATTATGGATCAAGAGCATATCATCAGCCTCCCTGCTTTATATATTGCAAACGCCCTGTTTAATTAAAATATCCGGTTAAAGACTTCACCAATAAAATCAGAGAATCTGGCAGGTGATAATTAACTCTGAAAACCAAATAGTTTACCTGATAATTCATAATTTATTTAAATACTGTCAAATTGCTCCGGGCTGGAGGCCGTTCTCAGCAAAGGATGATCCATTAATTATCGAAAAGAAACAAACAAAACCTGTTAATCCGGTCCGAAAAATTAAAGCCGGACTGAATAAATATCGCCTGGCAGGCAGGTGAAGATTAGGAATCGACTTTCTCCAGGATCTCCCGGGCCAGCTGATTCGTCTTCAGGGCAACCTCTCTTTCCTCAATCCGGGTTAGTTCATTCTCACGGACAACAATTTCACCGGCCACCATGGTTAAATCCACTTCCTGGCTGGTACCGGTATTTATTAAAGCTGAAACAGGATCGGAAAGACCGCCGGCCAGAGCCAGCCGGCTGCTGTCCAGGAGAAAAAGATCTGCAGCCCTGCCTTCAGCCAGACTGCCTATTTCAGGCTGATTTAAAAGCTCGCTGCCGCCCCGGGTGGCCAGTCTCAACACATCCTCCGGCCCCAGCGAGGTAATGCCGTGCTGCAGTTTGTGCAGCAGCAGGCAGCTTTTCATCTCAGCAATCAGGTTGGAAGCGTCATTGCTGGCGCTGCCATCGACAGCCAGTCCCACCGGCACGCCCTTCTCAAACATTTCCGGTACCGGCGCGGTGCCGGAAGAAAGTTTCATATTAGAGACCGGACAGTGAGCCACCCCGGTGCCGCTCCGGGCCATTCTTTCCAGTTCTTCTGGCTCAAGATGAACCCCGTGAGCAAAAAAAACGTCAGGGCCAATCCAGCCAACCTTTTCCATATATTCCAGAGGCCTTAAACCAAATTTTTCCCGACAGAATTGATTTTCATCCTCGGTCTCTGCCAGATGGGTATGGGCCAGGACCTGATATTCCCGGGCCAGCTCAATGGACTCCCTCATCAGCTCTTCAGTAACCGAGAAGGGTGAACAGGGAGAAACTATTACCCGCTGGCGGGCCAGAGGCTCGGGATCATGATATTTTTCAATAACCCTGCGGGTATCCTCCAGAATTTCCTCCTGGCTCTGAACCACCTCATCAGGAGGCAGCCCCCCGTCCTTTTCACTTAAAGACATGCTGCCCCGGCAGGCATGAAGCCTCAATCCCAGCTCATCAGCAGCTCTAAACTCCTCATCAAGCAGAGTGAGTTTCTCCTGGTGGGGAAAAACATAGTACTGATCGACCGAAGTGGTGCAACCTGTTTTCAGCAGCTCTCCGCCGGCCACCAGGGCACTGTAATAAACAGCTTCTGGAGTCAATCCTGCCCAGATGGGATAGAGGTGCTTCAGCCAGTCAAAGAGCTCAACATCCTGAACTTCCCTGATATTTCGGGTTAAAACCTGAAAAAAATGATGATGGGTATTGATAAGTCCGGGAAAAATAAAATAATCCCGGGACTCAATAATCTCCAGTTCCTCATCGGGATCATCAGTCAGATAATCCCGGCGGATCTCGGGAATACCTATTTCCGGTTTGAGGGCCGCAATCTTTTCATCAACCACCAGCAGATCATAGCCCTGAAGTCTTCTGTTATCCTCATCCATGGTGATTATTTCCCTGGCATTTTTAAAAAGAGTAGCAGTCATTTAGTCAGCCCCCTCTGCTTCAGCTGCCGCCTCCACTGCCTCAACTATCTGTTTATATCCGGTGCAGCGGCAGAGGTTGCCATCCAGGGCGGTTTTAATATCCTCCCGGGTGGGACTGGAGGTGTCATTCAGTAAAGCCCGGGCTGACATCAACATTCCCGGAGTGCAGAAACCGCACTGCACGGCCTGATGATCGATAAAGGCCTGCTGCAGTTTATCAACCTCCTCTTCACCGCCCAGGCCTTCCACGGTTCTGACCTCCCGGCCATCCACCTGAGCTGTCAGCACCAGGCAGGAATTAACGGCCTGACCGTCGAGCATAACCGTGCAGGCCCCACACTCTCCTACTCCACAGCCTTCCTTGGTTCCGGTAAGATTCAGTCTATCTCTGATGGTATCCAGCAGCCGTTCCCCGGGTTGAACCAGCAGGGATATTTCTTGATCATTTAAAGTGAAAGCAACTTTAACTTTACTCATTTTCAGCCACCTCCTTCAGCTCAACCAGGGCCCGTCTCACCAGAGTAGTTAGGGCAGGCTTTTTATAGGGGGTTGACCAGCGCTCTCCAGTTATCTTAACCATTTCTTCTCCAGCTAAAGCAGACAGTTCTCTGGAATCAATTTCCCCGATCTTCTGGCCCTTAATTCTTTTTTCCAGGGCGGTTAAGGGTTCGGGAACCGGGATGGCAGAACCCGGTACAATTTTGATATGCTCAACCTTTCCCTGAGAAACCCTGGCAGCCAGAACCAGGCTGATCCTTGTAATGGCGGCCGCCTGACGGCGGCCGATTTTCTGAAAGCTGCTGAAAGTCCCCTCCGCCGGCAGCGGCAGACGAAAATGCCGCAGCAGCTCGTCCTGTCGGATGATCGTTTGATAGGGTTCTTCTACCAGGTCGGCAACCGGCACCACTCTCTCACCGGCCTGAGAGGCCAAAACAACCTCCGCTTCAAAGGCCACCAGCGGCCCCAGGGTATCGGCACAGGCCGCGGCGTTACAGACATTGCCTCCAATGGTTGCCCGGTTGCGAATTGGGGTTGAGCCGATAGCCCGGGCAGCATCGACCAGGGCAGGATATTTTTCCTGGAGAAGTTCCGATTCAATTATCTCCCTATGGGTAACGAGAGCTCCGATCCGAACAAAATCCTGCTCCTGTGCTATTCCCTGAAGTTCAGAAATATTTGTTATATCCAGAATTCCAGCAAACTGCTGCAGCAGCTCCCGGTCCTCTCTAATTTTCACCATCAGATCAGTCCCGCCGGCCACAGGTTTTATTACCCCGGAGCTCTCGACCAGCAGTTCCAGAGCCGCCTCAAGATTATCAGTTTGAAAGAACTTGATATCTTCAGTCATGCTATTAACCCTCCCTGCTCAAATTCCGGCCCAGCAGAACCCTTTCCAGATTGAGGGGTAAATCTCTCAATCTGCGGCCGGTGGCCTGGGACAGAGCATTGTTGATGGCTGCTCCTCCCAGCTCCATTGCCGGCTCGCCAATCGATTTGGCGCCATAGGGACCGGCCGGGTCGGGATTTTCAACTATGATTGCTTCTACATTGTCCGGGGCATCCTTGATCGTGGGTATTAGATATTCATCAAAATTGGTATGCCTGATATAGCCTTCAGAAAATCCGAGATCTTCCATCAGGGCATGGCCTAAGGCCATCACCGTTCCTCCGTAAATCTGTCCCCGAACATTGGCGGGATTAATCGCCTTTCCCACATCGTGGGCTGCGGCCATGTTGAGGACCCGAACCTCGCCGGTTCCGGTGTCAACCTCTACTTCGGCCGCCTGACAACCGTAAACATAGGTGAAGTAGGGGCGCCCCTGCCCGGTCTCTTCATCCCAGGAAATTCCTGGAGCCTTGTACCAGCCGTAGGATGAAAGAAAAACTCCGCTGTGGAAAGCGCTGGCCGCCAGTTCCGGAAAATCAACCAGCTTGCTGCCCTCAGAGGTAAAGAGAGCATCATCCCTGTAGACTATCTCGCCCTGGTAATCATATTCCTCAGCAACAAATTCTTTGATCACGGTTTTAATGTTTTCAGCAGCATTCTTAACAGCACTGCCACCCATCAGGGTGCTGCGGGAGGCCACTGTGGAACCGCTTTCCGGTGATATTGAAGTGTCAGTTTCCATGTGGGTGATGCGGTCCAGGCTGACTCCCAGCTCTTCGGCGGCTATCTGGGAGAAAATAGTTTTTAAACCCTGACCGTTTTCAGCCAGACCGGAGTAGACTATGATGCTGCCATCCTTCTGGACAGAAACAATCGCTCCCGCAGCATCTATCGCCTCAGCTCCCAGGCTGACCCCCCGGTAGCTGATGGCAAAGCCGATTCCTCTTTTAATATCTCCGGGCTGGGGCTGACTGTAGCGGCGGTACTTCTCCTGATAATCTATAGCCTCCAGTGCTTTATCCATCACCTCAGCCAGGCTGACTTCATGATTATCTAGCTTCTGATTGCTGGCTGTCCGGGAATTGTTGGCAAACATGTTTTTCCGGCGGATCTCTTCAGGGCTTATTCCCAGCTCCCAGGCCAGTTCATCCATCATCGATTCCTGAGCAAAGATTACTGGAGGAGAGCCGTAGCCTCTCATGGCGCCGGTATAGGGGCTGTTGGTATAAAATCCGTAGGTATCTGTCTTAACATGGGGAACCTCATAGGGGCCGGTAGCCTGAACCACCGATCTCCAGGTAACAAAGGGGGTTTGACAGGCATAGGCTCCGCTATCAGCTGCCGCTTCAATCTCCATAGCCACCAGTTCTCCATTCTCCCGGGCTCCTATCCGGTATTTCATGGTGTAGGGATGGCGCTTGTAGCTTTCAATAATCGACTCTTCTCTGGTGTTCACCAGCTGAACCGGTCTCCCGGTCTGTAAAGCCATCAACGCCGCCCGGCAGGCCATGGAAGAAATGTTTTCATCTTTGCCGCCAAAGGAGCCCCCCATATTATCCTGAATAATCCGCACATTGCTGAGGTCACAGTCCAGCACGGTAGCCAGGGCATCCCTGGTAGCATTGGGGTTCTGGACGGAGCCATAAACAGTTACCAGAGTATTCCTCTCTTCAGGGATCACGGTAACTGCCTCGGGTTCCAGGTAGGCATGTTCGACAAACTGGGTGGTATATTGCCTTTCCAGCACCACATCTGCCTGAGCCATGCCCTGCTCCACATCTCCCTTGCGCAGGGGATGATGAATTACCTGGTTGTTTTCTTCTCCTGGCATCACCACCGGAGCATCAGGCCGACGGGCCTCCTCCACTCCGAAAACTCCCGGCAGTTCTTCATACTCAACTTCGATTAATTCTGCCGCCTCCCGGGCTGCTTCCCGGGAATCTGCTGCCAGCATGGCCACTCCATCTCCGATATAGAGGACCCTGTCTTCAGCCAGCACCTGCTGATTTTCAATAATAACTCCAAAAAGATTATGAGGAATATCTTCGGCTGTCATAACCACCGCTACTTCAGGATGGGCCTCAGCTTCATCAGTATTAATCGACTTGATTCTGGCATGGGGGTAGTTGCTGCGCACCACTTTGCCATAGAGCATGTTGTGAAACTTTAAATCTGCCCCGAACTTTGCTTTGCCGGTCACCTTGGCCCGGGCATCGACCCGTTTTTTTGATTTATTAATCTGCTGTCTTTCCGGCATAGGAAACACCTCCCGCATAAATTTCTCCTTATTAATTTTTATTTCTACTATCAGAGCCAGAATCCTGCCAGAAATAACAATGGAGTAGAAAAAAATAGAAAAAGACCAAAACAGCATGGTCTTGAACCAGGTTTTGGCCTCTTTCTCAGTTCTTAAACTAATTGTAGTTTCGTTGCGAAAAATCATTTCAATTAAATTCAGGATAAAAAACCTGACATTACCATCATTACTAATACTAAATTTGGTCTATATCAACTTTAATGCGGGGCAATTATTTGTAATTCTTTTAGACTAGACCTGAGCCGGCAGCCAGGCATAGAACTGGGCTGCCTTGAGGAGGTGCTCTACAGAAACCTTTTCATTGACCGTGTGGGCATAAATTTCATTGGCTGGACCAAAACCAACACAGGGAATCCCCTCCCTCCCCATGATGGAAACACCATTGGTGCTGAAGGTCCATTTATCGACCAGAGGTTCCTGCTGAAATACCTCCTGATAAGCTGCTACCGCAGATTGAATAGCGGGATGATCCTCTTCCAGCACCCAGGTGGGGTAATACTTTTCGGTTTCATAGACCAGCCCGGTATAACTGGGAGTATCATAGCTGGGAATTTCTACTTTTGCTTCGACCCCGGCTGCTTCAGTAACCTCCCTGATCTGATTAACAGCCAGCTCCTTATCCTCACCGGCGGTAAGGCGCCGGTCCAGATGGATAAGTGTCTTATTGGGTACGGCATTGAGGCTGGGAGTTTCATTGGTTATATGAGTGGCCACAATCGTTCCCTTTCCGAGAAAATCGTCCTGCTTAAGCCTTTCGTTCAGCTTTTCAATACCGGAGATAATCCTGGCCATCTTATAGAGGGAGTTAACCCCTCTTTCCGGAGCACTGCCGTGACAGGAAACACCTTCGGTGATAACCTGCATCTCCATCCGGCCCCGGTGACCCCGGTAAATATTGAGATTGGTGGGCTCGGTTACTACCACCAGTTCAGGGTCAATCAGCTCTTCATTTAAAATATATTGCCAGCAGAGACCGTCACAGTCCTCCTCCTGAACAGAGCCTACAAAATAGAGGCTGAATTCATCATGAAGTCCCAGGTCCATAATGGCTTTCCCGGCATAGACCATGGATACCATGGAAGCTTCCTGATCAGTAGCACCTCTACCATAAATATAACCATCCTCCATCTTGCCTTCATAGGGGTCCCAGCCCCATTCATCCGGATCCCCAATTCCCACAGTGTCGATGTGGGCATCGTAGGCGATCACCCTTTCTCCGCTGCCTACTCTGCCAATAATATTCCCCATACCATCAACAAAGGCCTCAGTAAAACCCACCTTTCCCATCTCTGCTTTAATCCGCTGGACCACTTCCTTTTCCTGACAGCTTTCACTGGGGATGCGGATGAGATCCCGCATAAATTTAATCATTGCTTCCTGGTGTCCGGCTATTTCCTGCTTGATTTGAGCAATAACTTCAGCTTCGTTCCTCATATTAATTCTATCCCCGTCCGCCCATGGTCAGGGCCATAACAGCCTTGGCGGTATGCAGTCTGTTTTCTGCTTCACTGTAGACGATCGAACGGGAGCCATCAATTACCGAGTCTTCCACTTCATTGCCCCTATCAGCCGGCAGGGCGTGCATATACATAACATCCTCTCTGGCCAGAGCCAGTCTCTTTTCGGTGCATTTCCAGTCCTTATTGGCCTCCAGTAGGTCACTGCCCTTCTTATCCTCAGGATCACTAACCCAGTTGCCCCAGTTCTTGGGTATAACAATGTCAGCATCCCGGTAGGCTTCTTCCTGATCATGGGTTATTTTAAAGGAACCACCATTCTCTTCCGCATTCTTCCTGGCCTGTTCATAGGCCCATTCCGGCAGCTCAAAGCCCTCGGGATAGGCCAGAGTAACATCCATGCTGTAACGGGGGAAGAGCAGAATCTGGGTCAGGGGGACAGAAATCGGTTTTTTGTGGGTGATGGCATAAGCCCAGATAACCGAAACTTTAAGCTTCCTGGTTACCTCTTTTTTCTCCTTAATGGTTAAAAGATCTGCCACCCCCTGCATAGGATGGTAAAGATCACACTGAAGATTCATAATGGGAACAGGGGTGTGAGATGCCATATCCCTGAGATATTTGTTACCCTCATTCCAGTTGCAGTTCCGGCAGGCAATAGCATGACCGTAACTACCCAGAATAACAGCTGTATCCTTGGCCACCTCGCCGTGAGAAACCTGCATGGTTGAAGTGTCCAGGAAGTTAGCATGGCCCCCCAGTTGAGCCAGACCGGCTTCCATGGAGTTTCTGGTCCGGGTGGATTCTTCAAAAAACATCAACAGCGCAGTTTTATTCTGGAGATAGGGAGTGGGAATATCCAGGGCAAATTTTCTTTTCAGGTCCAGGGAAACATCCAGCAGAGTATCGATTTCCTCCCGGGTCCATTCCTGCAGAGTGATAAAATCTTTGTTGCGAAAAACAGTTTGCATAAAAATAACCTCCTTAGATTATATCTTGAAAATACGTAGTAACATTTCCATCTATTGCTTTGCCCCAGAGAGGCATGGTTGTTTACCTTGAAAAATAGCAGGTATATTTTTCATCTATTGTTGTGCCCCAGAAGGTCATGGGGGTTTACTTTGAAAATAACCGTAATATTTTCTTCCATTATATGCTCTGAAGAATCATCAGGATTTACTTTATTTAGTTTCACTATGGGTTTTTTTATTTAATCCTAATATTACCTGACAACCAGCTCTATAAAAACTAAATCTTCCTAAATTTAGAAAAGTTATATTAAGATTATCCTGCGAAAAGTCCTAATCACCAAACTTTTGCTGGAATGATCCATGTTTTGACAGCATCCTTATTTTATAAAAATACCAAAAAACAACTTTCCACAGGGCAATCATATAATCTATTTTATGCCTGGCAAACTAAAAATTTGGGGGAGTTATAGCTGAAACAAAGATCAGTTCCTCTTCTCCGATACTGGTAATTTTATGAGGAATGCTGGCAATATAATAGATGCTGTCACCCGGTTCCAGGTCATGATGCTGGTCACCGACCTGAATTTTCATCCGGCCCTTGAGGACCAGGGTGCACTCTTCACCCTGATGGGGTAAGGGCTCCTCTACCGTGCTATCTCCGGGATCCAGCCTGGCCTCAATCAATTCCATCTGGTTGTTAAGATTGGGAGTTAATAATTCCACCCTGGAGTTAGAGTCGGGATATTTAATCTGTTTTCTCTCATCCCGGCGAACCACAGAGTTATGCTCATTCTCATCGACCAAAAAATAAAAGATGGGAACTTCCAGAGCCTTGGCTATTTCTCTTAAAGCTGTTATTGAAGGCTCGGCCAGACCTCTTTCCACCTGGCTTAAATAGCTGGAGGTCTTATTAATTTTTTCAGCCAGTTCGGCCAGACTCATATCCTGGGAGCGCCGCATCTTTCTGATTTTGCCTCCCATTTCTTGGTTTTTATTCATCTTTAATTATCCCCTTCTTGGCAAAGGTTTGAGTTAAAAGTTCCAGGTCAGGTTCTATCTCGATCACCCTGCCTGCTGCTTGTCTGGCATTATCAATATCCTTAAGCCCATTTCCGGTAACAACAAAACCAACCTCATCCCGGGAGCCAATTTCCTTCCTGTCAACCATCTTCTTGATGCCGGCCAGTCCCGCAACACCAGCAGGCTCGCCAAATATTCCGGCAGTCCTGCCTAACAGCCTCATCATCTCATAAGTTTCTTCATCACTAACATTAACCATCTCTCCCTGACTTCTCTTAATTCCTCTGATAGCCTTCTTATAATTTCGAGGATTACCCACAGCTATGCTGTCAGCTACAGTATTTTCTTCTGTAACTTTGAGCTCTTCTCCGGAGTAAAAAGCTTCAGTTATGGGGGCGCAGCCCTCAGCCTGAACACCCAGAAGACGAGGAACTCTGTCGATAAATCCAATCTCTCTCAGATCCTGGAGAGCTTTCCAGGCCCCGGCAATGGTGCAGCCATCTCCTACAGAAAAAACCAGCCAGTCTGGAAGATTAAAATCCAGCTGTTCCGCCATTTCCAGCACAGAGGTCTTTTTGCCCTCAACCTGATAGGGATTTATCCCGGCATTGCGGTTATACCAGCCCCATTTATTGATAGCATCCCGGGAGAGAAAATAGGTTTCTTCATAGGTGCCCTGGACCGAAACCACTGTAGCTCCATAGATCAAAAGCTGGACCAGTTTTCCGCCCGGTGCCCTTTCCGGCACAAAAATAACCGTTTCCAGCAGGCCGCCCAGAGAGGCCGCATTACCTGCCAGCGAAGAGGCGGCATTTCCGGTTGAAGAACAGGCCACCACTCGAGCCCCGGCTTCCAGTGCTTTAACCACTGCTATCGCTGAAGCCCTGTCTTTCAGAGAACCGGTAGGATTGAGCCCATCATCCTTGAGCCAGATATTTTCCAGGCCCAGCTCCCGGGCCAGGTCTGGCGACTGATAAAGCGGGGTATCTCCTACTCTAAGAGGCGGCCGGCGGGTGCTGCTTTCCACCGGCAGCAGAGGTCCATAGCGCCAGATTCGGCGGTCCTTCTCCGCTGCCAGCTCAGCCTTACTCCAGCTGCTGGCTATCTTCTGATAATCATATTCTACTTCCAGCAGACCTTCCTCTCCGCAGTCCGGACAGAGATAGCGGTCAGGTTCTGCTGGATAGGTTTTTTCACAGTTGATACAGCTCAGATGACTGACATAATCCATTGTTTATATCAGCTCCTCCAGCAAGCCCGTTTTCTGATTGAACTCCTCGATCAGAGAATCGATTTCGGGCGCCAGTTGATGCAGACTCTCCCAGTAATTTTCGTAATCATACCACTGAGCCTTAAGCTCCTCACTGTCCCGGCCCTGCTGCTCCACCCAGGTATAATACTTCAAATTATGGATTCTCTTCCTGCTGTAATAATCCAGTTCCTGTATGTGATCTATTTTCTGACCCTGCAGGTGACGGTGATAATCCACTGCCGCTTTAGTTCGGTCATAATCCCCGGCTTCCTCCATCATCTCCTCCAGCCGGGAACCGTAAAGTTCCATGGAATCAGTGAGCACTGTCATCACCACATCATCTTCGGTAAGTTCATAGTATCTGGCATATTTTATGGCTGCCAGCATATTGGAAATACCCGAGATCCCCATTAAAGAAAGATCTGCAATGGTTTCTTCCGGAACTCCGGCCTCCTGTAAATACTCCCTTCCGGTTTCAGAATTAAACAGCCGGATCAGGGCCATGGAATCATTATCATCAATACCTATAACCATATCGGTATTTTTAACATTATGAACCCAGGGAACATGCTTATCGCCGATGCCTTCAATCCGGTGGTCCCCAAAACCATTGTAAAGCAGAGTGGGGCACTGCAGGGCTTCCGCCACCGCCAGCCGGGCAGCAGGATAATCCTTTTTAATCCGATCAGCTGCAGCCAGGGTGCCGGCAGAACCTGAGGTTAAGGCAACACCGGCCAGACGGCTGTCCGGATCACCAGCAGCTTTAAAGGCCTTGAGCATAGCATCACCGGTCACCTCATAATGCCAGAGATGGTTACCCAGCTCCTCGAACTGATTGAAAATCTGAATATTATCGCGGGTTTCCCGCAATTCCCAGCATTTATCAAATATTTCTTTGACATTGCTTTCAGTACCAGGAGTGCTGATAACCTCATCAGCCACCTCAGCCAGCCAGTCAAAACGCTCCTGGCTCATGCCTTCGGGCAGAATGGCTATCGAATCACAGCCCAGAAGCTGAGAGTTATAAGCCCCGCCCCGGCAGTAGTTGCCGGTAGATGGCCAGACTGCCTTTTCAGCAGTGGGGTCAAACTGACCGGTAACCAGTTTTGGTATCAGGCAGCCATAGGTTGCTCCCACCTTGTGAGCACCGGTGGGAAACCACTTGCCCACCAGAGCAACTAATTTAGCCTTAACCCCCGTTAATTCTGAAGGCAGTTCTAAAAAATTAACCCCGGAAAACTGGCCCCCTGCTTTCTGGGGCTCATTCTGCCAGCTGATACGAAAGAGATTTAAAGAGTTTATTTCCCAGAGTCCCACATTTTTAAGTTTTTCCTTGATCCGGTCGGGAATCAATTCCGGATTTTTCATCTGTTCAAAAGTGGGCAGTATAACACCCTCCTCTGCTGCTCTCTTAACAGCATTTTTCAGCTTACCTTCATTGATAGATAAATTTATCATAATATTCCTCCTTATTTTTACAGTTCCGACAGGCTGGCTAAAATCAGCTCTCTAACCCGGCAGTTTATTCCTGATCTATTAATTCCAGCAAATAAAGATCTGATGGT
This sequence comes from Halanaerobiaceae bacterium, assembly GCA_007134885.1. GTDB lineage: Bacteria > Bacillota > Halanaerobiia > Halanaerobiales > Halarsenatibacteraceae > T1SED10-84. The sequence goes on along the minus strand of SLJX01000019.1, from coordinate 182 downwards.
TACACTGGATAAAGTCCAATGCAAAGAAATTTTGAATTTATTATTATTGTCATCTCAACAAACTTGCTAAAAATTTTATTTAAAAAACACTTTTTGCCGGGAAAATATCTGATTAAATAATAGTAAATATCACTTTATATATTCAATAAGATTTAATAAGTTCCTGCCTGATAAAAATTATT
>SLJX01000077.1 GCA_007134885.1 Halanaerobiaceae bacterium | reverse complement strand
CTGCTGGAAGAAGCAGACAATTTTGCTAAAAAAACAAAAGACTGCCAGGGTATATATCTCTATACTGCCGGTGAAAACACCAGGGATATATATAAGCATCTCGGTTATCAGTTAATCGACCAGAAAGAGAATGCTGACCTGACTGTTTACCATATGTTTAAAATGAAGATATTTTAAAAAGGAGAATTATGCCCATGAAAAAAATTATCATCATCGGAGGAGGGATTGCCGGGCTTACAGCGGGAATATTTGCCCAGTTAAATGGCTTTCAAAGCCAGATTCTGGAAAAGCACCATACTGTTGGTGGTGAATGTACTGGCTGGGACCGCAAGGGATATCATATTGATGGCTGTATTCACTGGCTTGTAGGAACTAAAGAGGGAACTTCTTTGCGTAAACTCTGGGATAAAGTTGGGGCCCTGGATGGAGTAGAAATTTATCATCCGGAAAGCTTTATGGCAGTTGAATATCAAGATGTTACTGTTCACTTCTATCGTGATCTTGAGCTTTTAAAGAACAGCTGGATCGAAATATCTCCTGCTGATGAAAATGTCATTGCAGAATTTTGTCAGGATATAAAAAAACTGCAGTCCTTTGAGGTGCCTTCAGGTAAGCCACTTGATCTGATGAATATCCTGGAAAAAGTTAAATTTTATTTTTCCCTGCGGCATGTTGGTCCGGTGATAAACAAATATAACAAAATTACTATAAGTGAATTGGCTGACAGATTTAAACATCCAGCTTTAAGGTATGCTATAGCTTCATTTGTGCCTGAGGGCAATTATAGTGCGCTGCCAATTATATTCCCGCTGGGAACTTTTACTGGAGGCCAGTCTTCAATTCCAATAGGAGGATCCAGAAAACTAGCCCTGCGCATGCAAAACCGCTATCTTGAGCTTGGTGGCACCCTAAAAACTTCCTGCGAAATAAAACAATTAGAGATTGAGCAGGGAAAGGTGAGCCAGGTGACAGCTGATAATGGCGAGATTTTTGCTGGCGATTACTTTATTACTGCCTGCGATGCCAAGGTTTTATATGAAGGACTCCTGGATGGGAAGTATCCTGACCCTGAATTTGAGACAAGATATAATAATCCAGCAGATTATCCCCTGGCCTCAAATATCTATCTTGGAATAGCTTATCAGGACAAAATTGAGAGCATTCCCCGGACGTTAAAGTTTGCTGTAGAAAATCTGGATATTAAAGAAAATAACAAGCCGCTAGATTTTTTACAGATGACTCATTATAACTATGAACCAGATTTTGCCCCTGAAGGCTGCACAGTGATAACCTTTGCAATCAACCAGTACGAACCGGAACTTGCTAAATGGGAGGATTTAGTAAAGGATAAGCCGGCCTATAACCGGGAAAAAAATAGAATTGGACAGGCCGTAATTTCTGCAATGGAAAGGCGCTTTCCTGAGATGCAGGGCAAACTGGAACTGCTGGATGTAGCTACCCCCCAGACCTATCAGAGATATTGTAATGCTTATCGAGGAGCCTTTATGGCTTTCTGGCCAACCCTTCAGGGTAAAGAGCTGTCTCACAGCGGAAAAATTAATGGCCTTGATAATATCTGGCTAAGCGGTCAGTGGCTGCAGCCTCCTGGCGGTCTGCCTACAGCTCTGATCACAGGGAAAGATACAATAATGAGAATTTGCAAACTGGAAAAACAGGACTTTAACATGTAAACCTTTAAAAGACAATTCTAGTAAATTAACACTGCGGATATCCCCAAAAAAAATTCCAATTGATTTATTGGATAAACTTGGATGATAATTTAGCATTATGAGCAAAATACCTTTTTGAAAAGGCCTGATTGCAATGAAAAATGTTTTTCTAAAGCTGGTCTGGATTTTATTTATCTCCCTCATTCTTTTGGGTGTTCCCAGAATTGCAGGCTTGTTTGCCGACCAATTTAATTATGCAAATATTGATCCTGATGGTGCTTTTGCCTGGATATCTATTCATCATATAGTCCAGGCCTTATTACTGCTGCCTGTTATGTTTATTTTAGCCAGAACTAAAAATTATAACTTTGGATTTTCTCTAGGAAACAAAAAGATTGGCCTGTATTTTGTCCGGCTCTTTGCTAAAATATTTGCTGTCTATATCTTAGTTTCTTTAATAATTGTTTATCTTGCCGGGACTTTCAATACTTTCCCCTATCCCCTAACATCACGAAATATCTTAGGCCAGCTGAAATTTCAACTCTTTCTATCTGGACCATCTGAAGAGTTAATTTTCCGGGCTTTTGCAATTACAATGCTTTTCCTGTATATCAAGGGAAGTTTTTTTAAGGGAAAATTAAGCAGCGCCAATATCATTGCTGCTGTTATATTTGCTCTGGCCCATGTGCGGTTTGAGTTTTTCCCATTTTCTCTAAGCTATGACCCCTTTCAACTGGTATATGCAGCAGCCTTAGGCCTGGCCTATGGAATCTGCTATGAACGTTCAAAAAGTATGATTTATCCCATGATAATGCACAGCATGAGCAATGTAGTTGCAGTAGGTGTTTCTATTTTGGCAGGATTTATTCTTTAATGATATCTGGTTAAGCGATCAGCAGCTCACTTGAAAGGAGCCAGCAGCATGAATATTAGAAGTAAGCCGAAATATATTTTTCTAATGACAGTTTCAATCCTGCTTTTCTGCACAATATTTTTTTCTACCCAGATGGGGGCAATTGAGCTGGATGCAGCGGAAGTTGAAGTTTTTCTCGATGGTATCATCAGTGCCCAGATCAATCAAAATAGAATTCCTGGAGCAGTTATATCGGTTGTCCATAATGGTGACATTCTATTCTCAAAGGGATATGGCTATGCTAATCTCGAAGAAGGGACTCCTGTTAATCCGGAAACCACTTTATTCCGACCGGGCTCAGTCTCTAAACTTATCACCTGGACAGCCGTAATGCAGCTGGTAGAGCAGGGTAAGCTGGATTTAGATGAAGATATTAATAGATATCTAATTTTACTATACCTGGCGATCAGCCAATTACTATGAGAAATTTAATGACTCATACGCCGGGATTTGAAGATGTGGGAGAGGGGCTCTTTCTTCTCTCCGAAGATAAAATGCTTACACTGGAACAGTATTTAAAGACCTATCTGCCGGCCAGAGTTTTCCCAGCTGGTGAAATCATGGCCTATTCTAATTATGCTACCGGACTGGCCGGTTATCTTGTTGAATTAATCTCAGAAATGGAGTTTGCAGATTATATTGAGGAGAATATCTTTCAGGACCTGGCAATGAATAACAGCACTTTTCGCCAGCCCCTGCCTGAAAATATTGCAGAGAACCTGGGTTGATATAGCAACAAGTTCATCATTGACTAAATTGAAAATAGGCAAACTTTCAAAGTTCTGAGCTTGGTAAAAAGTGAATCTGGAACTGGTGACCAGCCATCACTCATATTCATTTCTATTTCAACTATCTCATCATTCTTTCCAAGCCAATATTCTCCAGAAATCGAACCTATGGCTGCATCTGGTTTTATATTAATACTTCCATTATAACTGTTTTCTCCAGCTGAATTTCGAATATCCGGAATTTCCGGGCTAAATTCTACTGAAAAATGATGCTCTCCTGATTTATACTCTAACTTCTTTAAACTGCCTTCTGAAGTGAACAAAAATCCATTATCATTTATAGTTAAAGAATTATTAACTAATTCATGTTCATCGAGTATTTTCTACCCGGCACCGGCAAATTCAATAATCTGACAATATCATCTTGCAAGTTAAAATCATCATATACATCAACAAATATCACTTCTCTGCTCGGGATTATTTGCTATTTAGATCAATAAATTTTTTATATTCCGCTAAAATCTCTGGAACAAACTCTTCAAAAGTATTATACTCATCTCTCTCATTAATATACTTTTCTATCATCTCAACAGTTATCTCTGTTAAATGAAAATCTCTACTAATATGATGTTCTAGCTCTTCATAATAATATTTTGTGCCGTAAAGTTCCCCTGAGGCAACGGTTGTTACCCCCCTTAAGACCTGTTCTCTAAAGAAAATCATCGGTGAACCATAGGCCTGGGAATTCATCGATTCTTCAACTTTGTGAAAGTGGTCTGTTAAGTGTTCAAGAAAAAATTCACTATGCGCCTCAACTGCTGGATCTATAAAAGAATGCCCCCATTCATGCAGGGTGAGTTGATTGAAACTTATACCTGATGGAAATTCAGGCTCTGTTTGACTTCTTCCTTTTTCTCTAACAATCTGATAAAACTGATAGCTGCCATCTGAAAGCTCAACTGAAGGTCCATAACCTCCACCTGGAAACATTGCCGGAGTAAGAATAGTGTAATATTCATTATCGGTATCCTGACCAGTAAATTCAGAAAACCAGTTAATCTTACGCCCAGCATCAAAGCCATCCATTGCTTCTTCAAGATATACTTTAAATTCATCTCTATATCGATTAAAAAAGCTGGCAAATTCTGATTCTTCAGCTAAGTCTATTAAAGCCAGGCGAAAGTCCTCTAATATCTTTTTGCCATCTGAACTAAAAATTCTCTTGAAAAAGTTATTTGGCTCAGCTCTGCCGATAAGATAGTCACTGTATTCCGCCTTAGGTTCAAGGTAGGGAAGTGGGCCCAGAGTAACCATAAAACCTAGGGGAGCATCAAAAGTAAAACCTCTATCTGTCAATTTCTGAGCAATTTTTACAGCCTCATGGTCCTTATAATCTGCAAAAAAGTCCTGGAGAGCCTGAAAGTAATAATTACCGTCTCCTTCAGGACTTACCCCTTTACGTTCTATCCAGGTTGTCTGTGATAAGACACCTGCTAATAATTCAACTTCTGGGGTTATCTGAGTGAAAACTCCATCCGGTAATCCTTCATAATTTACTGGACTATACTCACCCGCCTCTACCATTGGCCCGGAAATTAAAGAAAATATTAATATAATAATTGCAGTAATTAATTTTAATTTAGATTTCAACTGAAACTCACCCCTATCATTAAGGCAATCAAAATAATTATTACACCAGCATCAGTCCAAACTATTTCAAGCATTATTAGCCTCGATTTTTATTTAATCATATAAGACTCAAATAATACATAACCCAGATGTATCCTAAACCAGCTAAAGTGTAAATTGTATAGTTAAGGCGCCGGTATAAACTTTGATCTCTTTTCCACCAGCTCCGCAGGGTAAATATAAAGACCAGCACAATTAGGCCGGTAATAAGATAAGGCAGCGCAAAGATTACTTCTTCGAAAACACCATAATCACTAAAAAGTATATCAGGCACACCATAGGCTGGCTTAATACTGCTAAATATTATTGCAACTCCTGCAACAAAAATAAATATGCTTAAGCTTGCCTTTAATATTCATGCTGCTGTCTCCTTTCAATGAGTTGCTGATCTCATGTCCAGATATTATTAAAGTATAAATCCTGAAAAAATACAGACCAACCTCTTTCTTGCCCAGAGAAAAACCAAAGTTATAATTTTTTGTTCTGGTTAAAATAAACATAACAGGCAGCAGCAATAATGCCTGGACTATATGATGGATAGATATCCAGGCAAAAGCACCATCAGGATCAATATTTGCATAATTAAATTGATCGGCAAACAAGCCTGCAATTCTGGGAACCCCCAGGAGAATAAAGGTAATGAATAATATCCAGCCTAGTTTTATAGATATATTTTTCATTGTAATCAAGCCTTTTCTTGAATTCATTTTGTACTTGATGATCATTTGTATTTTGAGCATTATGATCTATTACTGTTTAAACATATCTAATAATTCAACAGGAATTTGTTTATGAGATATCCGCAATTTTCGTTCAACTCCCTCATCATTAAAGTCTAAAGCTACAGCAGACTTTTGCTTGCTGATATTAATTCGATTTAGCTCCAGATTATATATTTTGCCTGAGGCCATTATTAAAGCAATATCATTTCCAGAAACTATTGCTGATTTAGGATAGGTGCTGACATTCATCGTCCAGAGAAACAGAAAAACAAAACCGGGCAGAATCATAAACCAGTAGTCACTTCTTGCTGCCAGCAGAATTATAAATCCAGCAGCAGAGATAAACCACAATACAAGAAAAAGCCAGCCTAATTTAACAACACCTTTGTTAATAGAATATATTTGCATAAAAACACCTCTTTTTTTGACTTGACTTCTAGATTAACCACTAATAATCTAAGCCTTGTTTGCATTTTGAGTTTATCTGAATTGTCTTTCAAAAGTTTACATGTTAAAGTCCCGTTTTTCCTGTTTGCAAATTCGCATTATTGTATCTTTACCTGTTATCAGAGCTGTAGGCAGGCCTCCAGGAGGCTGCAGCCACTGACCGCTTAACCAGATATTATCAAGACCATTAATTTCTCCGCTGTGAGACAGCTCTTTACCCTGAAAGGTTGACCAGAAAGCCATTCAATTGGGCAAAAATTCCCGCTGTAAGCCCGGCAATCCCCCCTCCGATAATAACAATTTTTTTCATGTTTATAATTCTCATTATAAAATATCTTCATTTTAAACATGTGGTAAACCGTCAGATCAGCATTCTTTTTCTGGTAGATTAACTGATAACCCAGATGCTGAAGTGCTTTAAATGGCAAACAGCCTTAGCTGAATTTGTATCGAAATTTTTGCCCCAGAAAATAAATTAAGGTTATCAGAATATAAATCACAGTATAATTTAAAAATATATCCCTGTAGGCATCCGGGTGGAGGCTGATAAATAAGCCGCTCAGCCATACCAGTAGAAATATACTTCCCATGGTGGCAGCATAATGAATGCTGTGCACTCTTGCTCTGGACCATTCAGGAAAAATTTTAAATATTAGCAGACTCCCTAAAGCTATCGTTGTTACCAGAAACCTCAGCAGCAGATGAAGTTCTGTATCAGAGTAATTGCCTCTCAAAAGGGAAAAACCAGCGCTTGTTATTGTAAGCAGACTAAATAACACACATATGGCAATTACAATATTTTTAACGTTGATTTTATCAATCAAACTATCTCACCTCCTGCATAATTACTCTCTGCTGAAACCTATCATGTCTCGAATCATAAAGACATCCAACCCAACCTCCAGCTCATTTATATTTCCCTGGAGGTCCTGCATAAATTGAAAGGCTAATTCCATCGGCCCGGCAATATCAACGCTGCCCACAAAAACATTGTAATGCCAGTGTTCAAGTTCAACAGCTGTACCATGATAATCAGCTGCCAGTCGATCTTCCTTGAGATTTATCTGAAAAGTGCCATAGAGAGGGTGGGAGTACTTACCGGTTAGTTCTGAAAGCTCATGACTGGGGCTGGTGTTTTCCCGCCGCTGGTCCACTTCAAAAACAGAAAATCCAGCATCAACCGGCTGCTGAACCATCAAATCCAGATAATCCTGTTTCCAGTCCACCTCTTCCAGACCTAGTAGCCGATCCACTGCTGTATTGGCAATAATCTGGGTTACCGGGCTGCCATGCAGGTTGCTTAATACTACCACCCCGATATTCTCTTCGGGTATTAGAGTGACTCCAGCACTGAAGCCCATGGTAACCCCATCATGATTCACTTTATAATAACCCCGATAGGAGCTGGCAAACCAGCCTAAACCATAGCCCAGGTGGCTGGTATAACCGTCGGGGCCCAGACCAGCAATCATATTGACCGGATTATACATAGTATTGATTGTCCCCAGTCTGAGAAGCTGCTCACCTTCATGTCTGCCGTTGTTGAGTAAAAGCTGCATCCATTTGCTCATATCTTTAACTCCGGCATTGATAGAGCCAGCCGGAGCTGCCGGTCCCAGTTCCCAAAAATCAATCTCAGTATTGCTGACAAAATTGTCGGCTGAGATATGAGGCCGGGCATAATCTTGAGACTGCATTAATTCAGCAATACTCAAATTGGTATTTTCCATGCCCAGAGGAGATAAAATTCTTTCTCTGATATTTTCTTCCCAGCTCAACCCGGTTATCTCTTCAGCCAGCAGACCGGCTACAATGTAACTGTAGTTGCCGTATTGAAAGGAGTTGCGGAAATCCTGATTTCTCTCCATATAATAAAGTTTGTCCTTAATTCCTTCTCGTGTCAGATCCT
>SLJX01000165.1 GCA_007134885.1 Halanaerobiaceae bacterium | reverse complement strand
GCTGCCATCGAGGTGCCCTGTATAAATTTATAGGAAAAACTGTCAGCAGTAAAATAAGTGCTTAAAACCCCATCAGGCCAGTCATTATCATTAGTATCCCGGTTGGTATCTCCCCCGGGAGCCAGCACATCAAGTTCTCCACTGAAATTAGAGTAACCGGCCAGTTTCGGTTCTTCAGGATAATTTAAATCCACAGCTCCCACCGCTATTACTTCCGGATAGGCCGCCGGATATAATAGATTCTCCTGCCCATAGTTTCCAGCAGCAGCAACCAGCAAAATTCCCTCAGCAGCAGCCTTTTCAATTGCTTCCTGTAAAAGCTCCGAAGAACTGCCACCTCCCACTGACATATTAATAATATCAGCCGGGTAGGGATTATCCGGCAGATCATCAAACTCTTCATCCATCTCCTCTCCAGCCTCTTCACTCAGGCCGGCAGCATAATACACCCCTGCTGCAATATCCCACCAGGTCCCCACATCCTCCTCCATAACTTTCACAGGAACCAGCCTGCTTTGCCACATAACCCCGGAAATACCTGCCCGATTATCGGTATCGGCTCCTATTGTTCCGGTAATATGGCTGCCATGTCCATCAAGGTCGGTAAAATCACGGTTGCCGGCTACAAAATTATACCCGGCCTCTTTAGCTATCTGTGCACCCAAATCAGGGTGCTCCAGCAGAACACCGGAATCCAGGACAGCAATTGTAACCTCTTCCGAACCTGTGATCAAATTCCAGGCCTGAGGCAGTCTGATTTGAGGATAATGCCATTGATAGGGATAAAGAGCATCATCAGGAATTTTGCTGCCCTGGCTGTAATAAAAGCCATTAGGTTCGGCGTATCTGATTTTCTTCCCGGCCTGTAATGCCTGCAGAGCAGCAGCCCTGTTCTCCTCTTCCAGTTTTACCAGGGCAGCGCTCAACCCCGGATTGATATCGAGCACCTCATAACCCTTTTCTGTCAGCATCATTCTGGCCTCTGCCTGAGAAAGATTGCTGTCATAGGCAGCAATTATTTCAGAATTTCTTCCGGAATCCTGATCCTTCACGGCCGGAGAACCAGCCCCGGAAACCATGATATCTTCCTCACTGCCTCCAGGTTTAAGATACTCAAAATCATCAACCTTTGAGAAGGGAAAATTATGCCTGACTGCCACACTGCCTGTAATTCTGGCCGTTTTTTCCAGACGGAAAACCGCTTCCAGCCTGATGTCCCCATCCATCAGTAGTAATATCTCTTTATTGCTGGAATAGTCCAGGCCGTTTTTTTTCCACTTTAAAAAGTCGTCCTCTTGATAGGGGGATGCTCTTAAATTCAGTCTGGTATCCTGTTCAAACTCATATTCACCAGGTTCCAGAGTTTCCAGCTTTTGCTGCCTCTCTTCCCCCATCAGATGTATCTCACCTTTATCCTCACCGGTTATCTCCAGGGATAAAGTTATATATTCCAGTGAGGGCTCTCCTCTCCAGAAAAAATTGCATCCTCCGGCCAGAAAAGATATTATTAGCAGCAGAGACAGAGCTGCCCAGAATTTTTTCAATTTGCCCGGCATAATTCTTCCTCCTAATTCCATCCAGATTCAGTCCTGATTCTGTTCCAATTCCGTCCTGATTTAGTCCTAATTATGTTCTTATTGCGTCCTGATTTAGTCCTGATTCCATTCTAGACCCAACATGATTCAGTCCTGATTCTGTCCTGGTTCCATTTTGGTTCGGTCCTAATTCCGTCATAATTCGTTCCTGATTCCTCCTGGTTCCATCATGTTTCAGTCCAGATTCTACTAAACTCAATTTTACCCTGGCTGCATCTCCTCATTCAATCCTCATTAAATCTTCATTCAAACCCCATTAAATTCTCTGCCTTCTAAATATTTATCCTGCTCTAAATACATTAATTCTATCAACTCCAAACCTTCCAGCAGCAGCGAAAATTCCGCCCCCACATCCTCCCAAAAATTCGCCGCCTCACAAAATGAAGCCTGATTATCTTTACAGTTTATTCTCCTATTCCAGCCATAAATTAATGGTTTTACGGTTAATTTCCTCTGCTTCAATCACAATTGAATCTTCGGCATAACCCACTTTTCTGTATTCCTCAGGTTCATCAGCATCGTAGGATATACCTCCCTGAATACTGACATCATATTCTCCGGCCCGGGCCAGCAAAACAGAGACCTCCGGTTCAATAATTAGCTCCTCAGTGCCGTCTTCAAATTTAATCACCTCTATAATCCTGTCATCCTGCTTAAAGGTGATTTCAGCAGTCCCCGGTTCATCCTCAATTATAGTTCCCCAACTGTCCCGAAAATTAATCCCCAGGGCCAGCACCCCGGTATTTTCCGGAAGTGATTTTTCGGAAAAATCAAAGTTAACAGCTGTACTCTCACCGGAAGCTAACTCAATTTCCACCTCTTCTTCCAGCCTGGTAACTCCCGGAATACCAACAGTCATCGGTTCAAATTCTGCCCTGAGGCTGTAGAAGCCCGGGCTCAATAATATGCTCCCGGGATGAGCCTTCAGATAATCCCTCAACTTCTCCCTGTCCTCGTCCTCATCAGGATCGAGCTTATCTAAATCCAGGGCATAATCAGGATACTGGAGATTTTGAAAGACTGTCTTATCCTGCCCGTCCAGCACTTCCACCCCGGCCAGCCAGCTGATAAAATTCAGCCGCTCCTCGGAAGCCTCCTCCTCGCCGTCAGTCACGGCCGAAACATCCTCCAACTCAGCTGTTTCCAGCTCAATCTCCAGCTCTCTGTCAGCTGTCAGGCTGAAATCCCTGCTCTGGTAAAGATAGGCATAACCATAACCCTCCAGACTGCCGTCATCATTTAGCTCCACCCGCTGCCCTTCATCGGCAAAGGAGTGATGAACTCTGACTTGATAATCACCGGCCTTGAGGTTATGGAAAACAAACCTGCCCGCCTGATTGGTCTTACCATCTTTGATAAAGCTCCCATCCTCATTATAAAGAGCCACCCTGCTTTTATAGGAAGGCAGATAGCTTTGAGAAGAAATGTCAAACTGAAGAGCCTCCACTTCCAGGCTGTACCTGTCAGCCGGCTCATAGGCATAAGTCAGCGCAGCTTCAGCATCAACCAGCCCGTGACCAAAATCCGGGGTAAAATTATCTGCCCAGCGGTTATCGGCAGTATTTTCCAGTATCTCCTTAACCTCACCGGGTGTCAGATCTGGATATTCCGCCAGCAGCAGGGCTGCTACCCCGGCAACATAGGCACTTGACATTGAGGTTCCCCCCAGGACTCCGTACCAGTTTCCCGGAATTGTGGAGAGAATCTCAGTTCCAGGAGCAGTCACCGACATCCAGTCCCCTGAGGTTGTAAAATCAGCCTGTTCAAAGTTACCGTCAATCGCGCCAGCAGCGATAACTCCATCAAAACGAGCCGGATACTGGCTGTCCCGCATAGCTGAATTACCCATGGAAGCCACCAGCACAACATCTTCAGCCAGGGCAGCATCAAGCGCATCCTTAAAAATGCTGCTGTAATAACCTGAGCCCAGACTCATGTTGGCCACCACCCGGGAATCATTCTCCCGGGCCCACTGAGCCAGCCAGGCTATGCCCCGGGCCACCTCAAAAACATAAGGGGGATAACCTTCCTCGTGAAAAACCTTAATCGGCAGAATTCCAGCTTCTTTCGCTACCCCCACCACTCCCCCACCAGCTCCGGCAGCAATGGTGCCGGCCACATGAGTACCATGACCTTCACGATCTTCGGTGCTGGAATCATTGTCATAAACATTAAAGCCCGGCAGTACCCTGCCTCTCAAATCCGGATGACCAGCCTGCACCCCGGTATCAATAACCGCTACCACCACATCTTCACCCCGGGAAATTTCCCAGGCCTGGGGGGCATTGACAGCAGCCAGCCCCCAGAGATGGTCGGCATAGTGAGCATCGATGCCAGCCAGCCCCTGAATTTCCGGCTGCAAATCAGGCTTCAACTCAGTAAAATCTTCCCTGATAACTTTTTGTTCATAGTTAGGTTCGGCATGCTCAACAGCAGCAAGCCCCTCTAATTTTGCAATAGATTCCGTCAGAGCGGTACCTTCAGGCACCCTGATTTTATAGGCGTTAAGGCCCAGGTCCTTCAGGTCAGCAACCACTTCCGCCTCCAGGGAGTCCAGCATCTCCTTAACCTCATCATCTATTTCTCCCTGAAGCAGAAGGCGGCCGGGCTGATGAGCAGCCAGATCAGCATCCTCCAGCGGCAGTCTACCATCATCAGTGACCCTGTCTTCCATCCTCTCCCGGCCATCGTCATCTAAAAAAGAATTTGAACATCCCGCTACTATAATTATCCCTATAAGTACCATAACCATCAGGCTTGCCAGCTTAACTTTATTTATCTTATCAGGTATCATAATTTATTTAATAACCTCCCTGCAACCATTCTCAATCTTTGGTGCTAACTCAATCTTTGGTGCTAAATTCCAGACTGCTGTTCTCGGCCCGGGAATAATAGGGACCAGCAGCAAAAGACAGAGCCAGAGATGTTTTGTCATCCTCTTCCTGTAATACTCTTAAAGCACCAGCTGTTTCAAGATTCCATTGATACTTTTGCCCCCGTCTCAGCTGATCCTCTTCAAAAGCCTCACTGAAGCGAACGGAAAAAGAAGGCAGCCCCCAGACTTCAGCATCTTTCCAGCCATAAAGGGGATCTCTCAAAGTATCATAACTTACATTCTGATCTTTGACCACCAGCTCAAAGAGAAAATAAAGCTCTGCCTGTTCCTGCCAGGATAAATCCTCGAAAGAATCAGAATACCACTGCAGCTCGGGGTCTACTCCTGTATCGGCTCCTTCCGGTCCTAAAAGAGTAACTTCAAATACCGGCAGGGGAACAACGCTTATCTTAATATTTTCAACACTCTCTCCCCTGCTGTTAACACTGGTAATTTTATAATAAACTTCCTGACCGGGTTCCAGAGCAGTATCAATATCAAGATAATTTCCAGCAAGATAACTTTCATCCTCTTCTTCGTCATAGGCTTTCTCCGCTGCCACAGTGTCCAGAAAAGCATAATCATCTTCAGTAAAGCTCCGGTATATATTAAATGAATCAATCTCAGCATAGGGGTCATCTACAGCCCACTCAAGAGCTGAAAGGAGCATGGTATCTTCAGGCATGGCCTGAATATCAGCCTTTTCTTCTTCCGGCATCTCAAACCCTTCCCGCTTCTCCAGATTTCCCAGCAGGGTTAAAGAGCTGTTGTGAGTTTCAGCCTGAACCTCAATTCTGTCAGGAGGAACAGGTAGATTTCCCGGAACCTCTTCCGGCATTACCACCTGAAAATACTCGGTTGTTATATTGTTATCCCTGTCTACTATAAAGAAAGCAAGCTGCTGGGACGGCCCTCCATAATTAATGGGCAAAATAAGATCTTCAATAACAATTTCCCAGTCCCAAAAACCTCTTGCTGCCACTTCTTTTTGAAAAGAATTATTTAAAGTAACATGTATCTGATATATTGGCCTGTCCGAAGATATGGTGATAATCTCCTCCAGCCGGTCAGCATAAGCAAAATCCTCGATACCTGAAACCACCAGCTTAGGAGCAGCATTAACAAGCTCCTCGCTCTCTCCGCTCTCCTCGCTCGCCTGTTCCCGGGATAAAGGCATGATCAGCATCAGCAGCTTATCCGGAAGATGATCACTGTCCAGATAAAAGTTTTGTACTTTACTGACTGCCAGATCCTCTCTGGTAGCATAAATATCATAGTATCTATCTGGCTCCAGTTCCAGGGTAAAGTCTCCTCTCTCATTGTCAATTTCAATAACCTCATCCTCACCTTCAACTTTAACCACAATACCTTCAGCGCTGCCTTCTCCCTGACGATTAATGGCCACATTGCCATCCAGCAGAACCTTTTCTACTTCTTCAACCTCATCTACATCATCAACCAGTCCGCATCCCGCTGCAGCGAGCAAAAGCAGTAAAAAGCAGCAGCTTAAAGCCAGAACACCTTTAATTTTCTTCACTGATATCCCCCTTCAGTAGAAAAATTAGCAAATGGATCATGGTAACTTATAGTACTAGTAGTTGCCAGAGCAAAAACAATTTAGTAACTTAAATCCCGATAACTTTAGTAACTTAAATCCCAGTATCTTTAGCAACTTAAATCCCGACAACTTTAGTAACTTAAATCCCGGTAACTACAGCATCTTGGAGTTTAAGATAGCAACCTTTTGGAGCTTATAATTATTGAATCTTTTGAAGCACATGAATATCAAAGTTATATTAAAGTTATATTAAAGCTGCATCTTATCAATATTAAACCTGCCGCTTTACTTTAATTACCCCATCTTAAAACAGCTTTTCTGAAATAGCCTGACACAGCAGCATCCTTGATTTCGATTTCCAGTTCTCCACCCTCTCCAGCTGAAATCCGTTTATAACTTACACCCCAGCCAACAATATCCCAGTCAGACCATTCATCACTGGTAGCTAAATTGGCCCCTCTCAAATTCAGATGGCTTAAAGATATATTATCTGAAAATGCATATTTGGCATCCATTTCTCCCAGACCCAATTCCAGGTTTTCCGAAAGCAGAGCCAGGGACCAGTTCTCAAAGATTTCAGCAAATGACAGACCTGTATAATTTTCAATAGCAGTCCTGGGATCCGCTCCCGACCTGCTGATGCTTGCTAAAATATCCCTGCCAAAATTATCGTAAAGATATCTGACAAACAAATTGCTGGCTCCATAATCGCTCGGGCTGTGCCGCCAGTTAATTAAGGAGGTGGACCAGGGTTCATCAAAAAAACTGGCCTCTTTAAACCAGCTCACACCCTGTTCAAAACCATACCCTGCAATATCTTCAGCAAGTCCGGAGAAACCCTCATTTATCCACAAATCATCAATATAATACCTGCCGGCCAGTACTTTTTCATTGAAAAACAGCATATGTTGAAATTCATGGGCTATAACCCCGGCGGTATAATTCTGAGGCATATCACTATTTATATAGACAATTTTGCCTTCATTTGACTCTGGAACATAATCCCGGGAATATAAATCACCTGCCGAAAAATATCCTCCAAAATCCATCTCACTGAAGAGAATATTAACCCGGGGATCTCTATCCTTTAAAACTTCAAAAGTTTCCGGAGCTGGTTCCCTGCCAAAATAGCTTCTAAGAGACTGATAGCTATTTTCAAACATATTGAGATAAAACTCAACCTCACTAGAGCTGATTTTGCCCTGGCTCTCTTCCGTAATCCAGAGAAGAGCCTTATCATTCTTGCCAGTTAAAGTCGCCTTTCTTTCACCCCGATTCATTATTTTAAAATACTCCTCATCTCCAATCTGGGGAGCAGAAGCCGGCCTGACGCTTTTGCCGGGAATCAGGGCTATCTCTTCATGATTTCTGAGAATTTCTCTTTCTCTGATTTGAAGCTCACTGTCTCCTGAACCACAGAGAAATTCAGCATAAGCAGCATCAATCTCAATTTCTTCACCCAGCAAATCATCACTAAAAAACAGGGATTCTGCCATTGGTTCAAAATAACTGGTGGTCAGCACCCCGGTATCATGATAAACACCACTATCATTTCTGGGGAATAAAACCAGATAAATATTTTCCTCTTCTCCATAGGCAGGTAAAGTTAGCTTGTTATACCCCTCAATAAGCTCAAAAGACTGCAGTATCTTAAGATCTAATATTTCAAAAACAGCTGAAACTTCTTTATCCTCATTTAACTCAATCTTTGTCTCCCTGCTGTATTTATCCTCAACATCCCCCAGCCATTCAGTAAATTCCCAGCCATCCTCCGGGGCTGCCTTTAAATCAACTTCACTTCCTGCTTTAAACTTAAATTCTCCCTCTCCCGGTTCCAGTATTTCTCCTTCACCTTCAACTTCTATTTTAAGTAAGTATTCCTTTTCTTCCTCCTGCTGCTCCTCTTCCTCTTCATCTTCCTTCTGCTCGTCTTCATCTTGATCCCCTTCGTCCCCATCCTCATCCTGCTCACCGCTGTCGTCATCCTCTTCTTCCCCGCCCTCATCCTGCTCATCTTCATCACTGTCGTCGTTATCCTTCTCATCCTCATCTTCATTCCCATCGTCAT
>SLJX01000029.1 GCA_007134885.1 Halanaerobiaceae bacterium | reverse complement strand
TTCATCTCTCTTAAGCTTTGATCTATCCAGCTTTTCTCTGTGTATGAACTCCCGGGTTTCTCTGCGGCTTGTTTCAGTTATCTCTTCTGCGGGATAACCTATTTGAATAATTTCGGGAATCCATAAATACTCAGGAACATCAAGTAATTCCCTCAATTCATCCTGGGCTGAGAGCGGTTGTGACCCCATACCCATTCCCAGGTTTAGACTACTTACAGCCAGCCACATATTTTGTATCATAGCCCCCAGGCTGGCGTTTAACAAAAATTCCGTAGAGAAAAGGCCGGGATACTTGTCTTTTACTCTGCTATCTAAACAAACAGCTATCAGTACGGCTGGATGCAAATAATTTTTCGGAAACTCCTCTTCTTCCATACTGCCCATTGCAGCAGAATGAATTCGGGATATTTCTTTTTTTGTCTCAAAATCCTCTATCACGATTAATTCCCAGGGCTGGGCATTTCCGGCCGAAGGTGCCCAGCGGGCGGCCTCTAAAATCTTCTCCAGGTCCTCAGGGTTAAGGGAATCCCTCTTGAACCGGGTGACATTGCCTCTTTTTTTCATGAGCTCAATTAGTTCGCCAATATTCATGTTTAACACCTCCTGTATTTGATCTGGTATTTGTCAAGGGCGGAGAGTTCTCTAAGCTCTAACCTAAATTAAATGGCAGTTTCTCCCTCTTAACGTGTTCTTTCATAGATCTTTTAACATTACTTTGCCGTTTATCAATACCGCTTATCAATAATTATTTATCTTATTTCAGTAATTAGAGATTATTATCAAAATACCTGCTAAATAATTCAAACTTTCGAGTTTTCGCCCTGATTAATTTTGCAGCCGAGGAATTTACATGTTTTTTGGGCTTGAACAGGAGATGGCTGAAAAATTGTTGCTTTAATTATAACTAATATTACAAAAATTTTTGTAAATATTTTTTAAATTATGATATAATGAAGAAAATATGTAAAAAAGGGAAGGTGGAGGGATTAATTTAATACTCAACAAAAAGAAAGACTGAATAGGCCTGGGGAAGACATAATATTAAAAGGAAACACTGAAAACAGGATAAGGTTGTTGTTATAAATTTAAACCAAAAAATTTAAATTGATCTTAAATGGTAATGTCAAAAGATCTTAAATTCTGGAGGTAGAAAAAATGAAAAATAAAATCATACTTATGTTAATATTAACTTTGGTATTTATGTTCTCAGGAGTTACTTCAGCAGCAGAAAGCCCGGAAATGGTATTAGTCGAAGCCGGAACAACCTCAGAAGATAATGGTTCAATAACAATAGAAAATAACTTTTATATCGGCAAATATTCTGTGACTCAGACAGAATTTAAAAGAGTTATGGGCTTTAACCCCTCTTCTTTTACTGTCCAAGAGCACCCTCATTTATCAGGCAACAGTGATTATCGACCGGTGGAAGCGGTAACCTGGTATGATGCAGTTATGTTTTGTAATATGTTAAGTGAAGCAGAAGGCTTAGAGAAATATTATAATATAAGCGATATAGAATACCATACCTCAGGCAATACCAATAACATAAGGTCAGCCACGGTAACTGAAAATGAAGGAGCAAATGGTTACCGCCTGCCAACGGAAAATGAACATGTATATGCAGCCAGAGGTGGCAGAAAGGGAATTGCAACAGTTTATCCAGGAAGTGATAATGTAGAAGAAGCGGCCTGGTATCAAGATAATTCTCAAGCAGCTAATAGTGAACTTGCTGAGGGCATAGGAACCATGCCGGTGGGAGAGAAAACAGCAAATGAGCTAGGTTTATATGATATGTCAGGAAATGTATACGACTGGACAAGCACTGACTTTAGAGGCCACAGCTTTAGAAGACGGGGTGGCAGCTGGTACAACAGTCATAGCAACTGTAGAGTTGGTTTCTCTAATCATGTCAATCCATCTTACAGATACAGTCCGAACTACAGAGCCGGAGATGTTGGTTTTCGTCTGGCAAGGAATACTGACTAAGAGAATTAGTTTTTAGTTTGCCGAAGAGAATTAGTTTTTAGTTTGTTTTGGTTTGTTAAAGATAAGATATATAAATGCTTACCCCATAATATTCCATAAAATAAGTAAGGTAAGATGTCAAGCGGTAAAGAAAAATAAAATTCTTTAATCAGAGCAAAATTGCCATTTAGAGGAGGGATCGATAATGAGCAATTTAGATAAGTTTGTAGAAGAATTTCCCTGGATAGTTAATGAAACTTCACCCTGGGCTGAGTTCAAATTATCTTTAAAACAGAGCAAAATTGCTCTAATAAGTACGGGAGGATTGTATGTAAAGGGAGATAAGCCTTTTAAAATAACTGATAGAAAAGATGTGGATGAATCTTATCGGGAAATTCCACTGGCCACCTCAGCTGATAATCTGGCTATCGCCCATGAACATTATGAAAAAAAATATGCAAATCAGGACATCAACACAGTCTTTCCAGTGGAAAGATTAAAAAAACTGATGGAAGAAAATTTCTTAGGAGATTTAGCCGAGATAAACTTCAGTATTACCGGTTACATTCCGGAACCAAAAGAATTATTCCAATCAGGCAAAGAAATGGCCCAGAAACTTTCCGGTTTGAAAGTCAATGCTGCTTTCATTGTTCCGGTATGACCTATCTGTCAGCAGTCCGGTGGACTGATAGCCCGCGAAATTGAAAAAACCGGCATTTCCACTGTAACACTCAACCTGATCAAAGAAGTAGCACAATATACCAAGCCCCCGAGAACGGCCTATGTGCCTTTCCCCCTCGGCAGCCCCATCGGTGAACCCAATAATGAAGAAAAACAGCTGGAAGTAATTAAAGCAGCTCTAAAAACTCTTGAAACAGCTAAAAAGCCAGGCAGTATAGTGGAGCTGCCATTTCAATGGCGAGAATAAATGGTGGTACCGGGTTCCTCGATTTTTTTCGAAGTTTCTCGCTGTTTTTCGACAACCCAAAAATCCCGGATCTGACCCTTGGTTTAAACAATTTCATATCTGCCTGCGGTTCGAACCCTGGTTTTAACAATTTTATCTCTGCCTTTACCATCATAAAAAACTCCCCTATCTTCTTAATTTCACTGCCTTTCAACACAGACTCTCCCCTTTCAATTTGGGGTTCTTCTCTTGTTCCTTCGGTAGTGTTCTGTTGGTAATGATCCTTTAACAGAAATTTCATTTAATATAGACAGGACACACAAAGGTTCCTGCACGTAAACCAAATATTTAGCCGCTTTTGCGAAATTAACTCCCAGGTCATTTTACATTATGAAATTAAATCCCTGGGCATTTTCCTTTACGCGCAGAAATAGTGTGTAATGTGTCTGAAAATTTCATTTTTCAAAGATATACGGTAAGATGTCAAGAGGCAGAAGCAGAAGAAGAAGAAAATAGAAGAATACAGGGGGATTAACTTAGTACAAATTCTTTAATATTAACCAACGGTTTACAAGATGAACCTTTTTTATTTTGTGTTTTTATCTTCGATTTTTATGTTCCTTACTGAATGCCGATGATATTTTATGTTTGTTATGTTGCTCAGCAATGCCCCGGAATCTCATCTTATAAGTCCTGATTCAGCATCCTTCTGCATCTGATAATCTCCTCATCAAATTCCTGATCACAGCATCTTCCTGCCGGGTTCTTACGGATGCAGTTTGATCTCCTGCTCTTCCCGGTATAATTTCTGATCTCAGCTCTGGTTTTCCTGCCGCTGGCCACGGCATCCCTGATCTCCCTCCGGGTGATGCCTGCACAATAGCAGATGGGAGAGTCCTCACCTGCCCCTTCCTTAAACCAGACAGGCACCTTAAGCGCCTGAGTCCCGTAAACCCGCTCCCCATTATAGTAAACCACCGAGCAATCTGACTCCCGGCAGAGATAAAAGCTGCCCTTCCCTGCCACTTCTCTGATATTATCCTCTTTGACCAGGCTCTCCACTGTAAGATCTCTGACCACCTGGCCCTGCCTGCCGCACTCCGGACAGATCATATTCAGCATAAATTTCACCTCAAGAATCTCAAACAGAATTCAGCTAACAATCAGTTTAATAGTCATCCCTTCTTATTATATATTCTTTTTTCCAAATCTTCCAGTCAAATGACCTCCTAGAGCTGACTGCGACTCAATTTTTTCAGGGAATAGCCGGGCAGACCATTCAAGAATATCAATTAAAGGTAAAAAACCACCAGTAAAGGTAAAAAGCCACCAGTCAATAAAGAACTGATGGCTTTTTCTGAGTTGATTCTGAGTTGATCCTGTCGTTTTATGCTGCTGATATTGCGCTGCTTTTTCATCACAGCAGCAGGATTATACCCCGGATAACCCAATCAATCCCCCCCAGGTGCAGTCTGGAGCGAGGAATTATTTATCCTGCCCAGGACACCCAGGACAATAAATATTGGAGTTTAAATCGGCCCAAATTGAATAATATGGGCAAAGGCTACCACTATAATACCCAGCAGGGTCAGGATACCTATGAGAGGAAGAATCCATTTTGCATACTTCTCCCAGCTGATATCTCCTCCAAGAGCCAGAGCTGCCAGCAAGGGGCCCAGGGTGGGAGTGATCATATTGGTAAAACCATCACCTAGATGATAGGCCAGAACTGCAACCTGTCTGGTGGTACCAATTAGATCAGCCAGCGGGGTCATAATCGGCATTGTCAGGGCTGCCTGGCCGCTGCCAGAGGGCACCAGAATATTTAGCAGGCTCTGAAAGACAAACATTCCTACCGCTCCAAATACAACTGGCAGCCCTTCCAGGGCACTGGAAATTCCAAAGAGGATTGTATCTACAATCTGACCCTCAGTAAGTACTACTAATATACCCCGCGCCAGCCCTACTGCCAGAGCTCCCATAGTTAGCTCCCGGGCACCTTTGACAAAATTTTCAGCAATACTGTTCATCCCCAGCTTGCCGATAATACCTCCAGCAATGCCCATACCCAGGAAGAGAGCAGCCAGTTCATTGATGTACCAGCCTAAGGACATAACGCCATAAAATAGAATCAGAAAGCCAATTACAATAACAGCAATTACCAATTTATGCGAAGTGGTTAATTCCTGAAGCTCATTGAGGTCAATTTCATCCTCTTCCCTGTTCTGGTCCAGTTCATAAACCGGGCTAATTTTAGGATTTTCCCGGACTTTCATGGCATAGCGATATACATAGGCTACAGCTATGGAAACAGTAATTATAAATAGAGGTATTCTCAATGCCAGGCCGGAAAACATTGGAACTTCAGCAATCTCCTGAGCAATACCGATGGTAAAGGGATTGGTAAAGGCCGAAGCAAATCCTGCACCAGCCCCAACCATAACAATCGCCACCCCGGTAATAGAATCAAAGCCCAGCGCCAGACAGAGTAAGACAATCGGCGGGATGAAGGGAAGAAATTCTTCATACAGCCCCATCGAGGCTGCAAATAAGGAAAAAGCGACCATTAATACCGGAATAAAAAGGGCTTCTTTTCCCTGAACCTTTAAAGCTAGAGTTCCTATAGCTCCATCAATGGCCCCGGTGCCTTTAAGTATACTAAAAGCACCACCCACAATAAAAATAAAGAAGATTATATTGGCTGCCTCTATCATACCAACCTGAACAGCTCTCAGCGTCCCCAGAAGTCCCACCGGAGTGCGTTCAACCGCTTCATAGGAATCAGGAACTACCATCTCTCGTCCTTCGATTACCTCTCTTTCAAAGGTTCCTGGCTGCACTATAAAGGTTGCTACTGCTCCAATAACAATGATGATAAATATCAAAGCATAAACATGAGGTACCTTTTTCATAGAACCACTCCTTTCTTTAAAGAAAGTTTTTAACCTGCTTAATCTGTTTAAAGTCTAGCTGTTTAAAATCTACCTGTTCAAAGTCTGGAAGGTTACCGCCTTTAAGTAAAATTAAAACCAGGACTAAGTCCAAATACAGATTAATAAAATTATGTCCTGCCATGGCTGATTACTTCTCCACAATCACCTCCCTGATAACGACCATCCTCGACTGCAATTTTCCCGTTTACAATGACATATTCAATACCTGATGGAGTTACTAGTGGATTCTGATAAGTAGAATTATCCTGTATATCTTCCAAAGAAAAAACAGTCAGGTCAGCCCTATATCCCGGGACAACTAGTCCCCTGTTGTTCTCAAGACCAAGCCTGCGCGCCGGCAGAGTGGTTATTTTCCTGATCGCATCGGGCAGATCCAGCTTACTCTCCTCTCTAACATATTTTGCCAGATAGCGAGGAAAAGTTCCCGAAGCTCTAGGATGTCCCCCCTTCTCAGTAACCAGGCTGTCGCTGGCAATCATAATATCGGGATGAAGGACTGCTTTATCAACCTCATCCTCCTGCATTACAAAGGCTGCTACCAGAGTTTGAGGGCTTTCCTGACGCAGCTTTTCAAAGAGCTCTTTGCTGCAGTACTCTCCCCTGTGGGGGCCATTAACCACCAGCAGGGATTCAGGACCTTTTCCCCAGCGCTCAAAGCAGCCAGGAGCAAATACCTCGCTGCCAATAAAGGTGCTGAAAGCATCATAGGGATAAACATCAGCAGCAATGTCTACTCCAGCTTTCCTGGCAGCATCAAGCATCTTCAGGGCTGAATCCATTTCACCAAAAGCTGAACAGCTGCCAATATGGGAAACCTGAAAGGCAACACCTGTCTCCCGGGAAGTTATTATCATCTCTGCCACTGCTTCCAGCGACCTGGCTGCATCAAAACGATAATGGGCGGCCAAGAGCTTATCCGGGTAGTTATTTTTGATAAAACTGCCGAGCCACAGAATCTCTTCAGTGCTGACTCCCGGAGTATATTCCAGGCCCAGGGAAACACCACAGGCTCCTCCTGTTAAATTTTCCTCAATATAAGGAATCAGCTTATCAAAATCATCCCATGATAAACCGCCCTCTGTCCCATCAGCAATTTTATCTCTCAAAAAACCATAACCGATATAACTCAGATAGTTTACCGGGAGATTTATGTTATTAAGGGCGGCAAAATAATCCACAGTTGAATTGCCGCTTAAGTTTATCCCGCAGTTTCCAGCGGCAGCAGTGGTAACACCCATCTGAACAGCATATTTTAAAGTTTCAATATTTATTTCTCCCTCATTTATTTCTCCTTCCTCTATTTCGTTCTCATCTATTTCGTTCTCATGAATGTGAATATCGATAAAGCCAGGAGAAATATAACTTCCCTTAATGTCAATCTCCCGTTGGGCTGGTTTCCTTTCATCAGCAACCATTGTGATCCTGCCGTCGGAAATTCCAATATTAGCCTGAAAGCAGGAAGATTTTTCGGGGTCAATTATTTTGCCATTCAACAAAAGCAAATCCAGCATTGGCTTACATCTCCTCATAAATTTATTAAAATCCAATATTATGATTGCCCTGCATAAAGTCGATATCATTAAAATTTAAATTTTTAATCCCTGTCATATCAGTTATCCTATCAAGCAAATTACCTGTAAAATGACTTTTCGCAGCGGAGCCATATTATTTAAATAATATAATTCTACTAGCAGTTTAGCTCTATCTTCTGCCTCAATCATTTAATGAAAGCAAGATCAATGCCTGAACTTCAAATCCACCTTCTTCAATACAGGTTATAGCTAAGTCAATAGTATGTTCATAAGTCCCATTTGAGGCCAAAATCTAATATCTTCTAACCGATAAAACCCTTGTTAAAGTTAATAAAGAAACAGCCAAAATCTCGTTTTTTTCAACAATATTAACCACAATAGAAAATTTCATTATTTGTGTTATCTACTTAATACAATTAACTGTCCACACATAATTATCCTTCAAAAATAGACAAATATCTCAGAATTTATATATTCTTATTCCAAATATCCTCTACTACAGCAAGGGATATCAGTGATGAAACCCACACAAAACAGCGAAGAGGCAACAACATTTTCTCTTCTCAAATTTAAACCTTTGAACTTAATGACAGCTTTTTATAAAGCATCAGCCGGAAGGGAGAATCTGCCACGGCTCATTATCTCTATACTATTGAAGAGCTTACCGAGAGTTGTTTCGCCAGGTTCAAGCAGGTGAAACGATAAAAAGCCTCCTTCCTTTTCAGGAATGGAGGCTTTTTTGATGATTGTTACAGGGGTTTATAGGGATATCCAGTTCCAGCTGATTATGAATTCACTGCTGTAGCAATATGCACAGGCACCGGAAACTCCAC
>SLJX01000062.1 GCA_007134885.1 Halanaerobiaceae bacterium | reverse complement strand
TTATTCCTGGTCTGCAAACTTCTGGTTGAACTTCCGATGCAGCCGGGATTTTTTTCTGGCAGCATTATTTTCATGGATAATGTTGTGGCGGGTAGCTTTATCTATCATTTTAAAGGCCTGGTCCAGAGCCTGCTGGGCTTCTTCCTGCTCCGGCTCTTCAGCCATAACTGTTTTAAACTCTTTGATGGCAGACTTCATATTATTTTTCCAGTGCCGATTTTCCTCGGTCTGCCTGGCAGTAACACGCACCCTTTTCTTGGCTGACTCAATAATAGGCATATCATGACACCTCCTGTTTTTTTGTTTCTATTAAGATTAATCTTTATGGTTCTGCATGGTTCTGTTGCGAAAAGTTATTTTACTGGCAATTTGATTGACAGGATGACTGATACGATGGGGATTATAATTTCGAAATTTAATGATATCGACTTTATGCAGTACAATCATCTTGATTTATAAAATAAAAAAATGAAAAAACCTCATTCAAATTTTTCACATCTATCATTTTACCAGACCCTCAGGAAAAAAGCAAGCCCGAAGGTTCTTCTTTTTGCAACTGCTTCTTAGAATTATCCTCAGGTTAATTTAAACCTGGGATATTATAATCAGCCGGTTTCCTGTGTGTTGAAGTTTCTTCTATTAATGATATAATAAACTCTGATGTTAGTTTGCTGGGATTTCCTGTGATACTAGTAGTGAGGACCATGATTCCGGCAGTGAGGAGGAAATATTTTGTCAACAGGTAAAATCCGTAATTTCTGTATAATTGCTCATATTGATCACGGCAAATCCACCCTGGCCGACAGAATCCTGGAAATTACCCACACCATTGAGGACCGGAAAATGCAAGAACAGGTGCTGGATAATATGGATCTGGAAAGGGAGCGGGGGATTACCATTAAGGCTCAGGCCGTTTCCATCGATTATAAGGGTTACCGCCTGAACTTAATTGATACTCCCGGTCATGTGGACTTTTCCTATGAGGTATCTCGCAGCCTGGCAGCCTGCGAGGGAGCCCTGCTGGTAATCGATGCCGCCCAGGGAATAGAAGCCCAGACGGTGGCCAATATTTACCTGGCCCTGGAACATGATCTGGAGATAATCCTGGTGATCAATAAAATAGATTTACCGGCTGCCGATATCCCCAGGGTTAAGGAGCAGCTGCTGGAGAGGGGCATCGACCCCGATGAAGCTCTGCTGGCCAGTGCCAAGGAGGGCACCGGGGTAGAGGAGGTGCTGGATGCTGTCATTGACAGAATTCCGGCCCCAAAGGCTCAAAGAGATGGACCTCTGAAGGCTCTGGTCTTTGATTCCCTTTATAATTCCTATCAGGGAGTTATAGCCCATATTAGAGTAATGACCGGCAGCCTGAGCCGGGGAGAGGAGATCCTGCTCATGGCCAGCGGAAAAAAGTATGAAGTTGATGAGGTGGGGATTTTCACCCCGGATATGCAGCCGGTATCCTGCCTGGAAGCAGGCGAGGTCGGCTATTTAATGGCCGGCATTAAAAATGTTCGTAATTGTAAGGTCGGTGATACCATCACTAAAATTAGCAGTAGAGCAGCCGAGCCTCTGCCGGGTTATCAGGATGTTAAACCAATGGTCTTCAGCGGTCTTTATCCCACCGACAACAGCGATTATGAAATCCTGCAGGAAGCTCTGGAGAAGCTCCAGCTCAATGATGCTGCCTTTACCTTTGAGAATGAGACTTCGGCTGCCCTGGGCTTTGGATTTCGCTGCGGTTTTTTGGGTCTGCTGCATATGGAAATTGTTCAGGAAAGACTGGAGAGGGAGTTCGACCTGGAGCTGATAATCACCGCCCCCAGTGTTGTTTACCGGGTGACCACAACCGAGGGGGATACCCGGGAAATTGATAATCCAGCAGCTTTTCCTGAAGTTAATGAAATTGAGACCATCACCGAGCCTTATGTCGAGGCTATCTTAGATCTCCCCGAGGATTACATCGGTTCGGTGATGGAGCTCTGTGAGAAGAGCCGGGGCAACTTTCAGGATATGACCTATCTTGACCAGGATCGGGTCCGGCTTAAATATGAAATGCCGATGAGTGAGATTATTACCGATTTTTTCAACCAGCTCAAATCCAAAAGCCGGGGCTATGCCACCCTGGATTATGAACCCCTGGGCTACCGGAAATCTGATCTGGTTAAGCTGGATATCCTGGTCAATAAAGAAAGAGTAGATGCTCTTTCGGTAATCGTTCACCGTGACAGGGCCGAAGAGATCGGCCGGGATTTAATTAATCGGCTCAAGGATATCATTCCCCGGAAAATGTTTACAGTTCCGCTGCAGGCTGCCATCGGCAGCAATGTTGTGGCCCGGGAGAACATCAAGGCCCGGAAGAAGGATGTTCTCCAGAAATGCTACGGTGGTGATGTCAGCCGGAAGAGAAAGCTGCTGGAGAAGCAGAAGGAAGGCAAGAAACGCTTGAAGCAGGTCGGCGATGTCGAAATTCCCCAGGAAGCTTTTATGGCCGTGCTGGAGCGCGGTGGCAGTGATTGATCGCAATCAGCTGGCCCTTTATCTCCATGTTCCCTTCTGTTGGCAGAAATGCTCCTACTGCGACTTTTATTCCCGGCCTGCTGAACCAAAAATTGTCAGGCTTTATCTTAACCGCCTGGCTGAGGAACTAAAATTTCGAGGCCCGGACTGGCAGAAGCCGGTTACCAGCATATATTTTGGGGGAGGGACTCCTTCGCTGCTCTCGCCAGCAGCACTGGATAAAATCCTCCAGGTTATCAGAGATAATTATCGGCTGGCTCCGAATCCTGAGATTACCCTGGAGGTCAATCCTGGAGATCTGCAGTCTCAGACTGTGCTGGATAACTGGCAGGAGCTCGGTATCAACCGGATCTCTCTGGGTGTCCAGTCCCTGCAGCAGGTTGAACTGAAACTGCTGGGCCGCAGTCACAGTGTCAGTCAAGCCCGCCGCTCGCTGGCTTTTCTGGCTAAATCTGAATATAATTATAATGTAGATTTAATTTCCGCTCTGCCAGGACAGCAGGCAGAGGATCACCTGCAAAACCTGGTTGAAATTTTACAGTACCGGCCCCGGCATATTTCCTGTTATAATCTTCAGCTGGAACCTGGCACTCCGCTGGCAGAGAGGATGAAACAGGGTCTGCTACCGGAGATCAGTGAGGAAGAGGATGCCCGGGGTTATCAGCAGACCCGGCAGCAGCTTAAGAAGCAGAACTATCAACATTATGAGATTTCCAATTTTGCTCTACCGGGCTTTAAGTGCCGGCACAATCTGGCCTACTGGGAATTTCGGCCCTATGTCGGTTTTGGCCCGGCAGCCTGCAGTTTTAACCTCCGGGAGCGCCGGAAAAACCAGGCCAGCCTCAGGGACTATCTGGCTGACAGCCCCCGCAATCCCGAAGTTCCCCATGAAATATCCCGGCTGGATCAGCAGGATCTTAAAGCCGAATATCTTTTTATGGGATTCCGTCTGCTTCAGGGGATTGACAGGCGGGATTTTCGTTCATTTTTTCAGCAGAGCCTGGCTGACTGCTATTCCCGGGAAATTGCCGGATTGAAAGAAGAGGGCCTTCTGGCTGAGTCAGGGGATAAAATTTATCTTACCGGGCGGGGACTTCTGCTTGCCAATCACGTTTTTCAGGCCTTCCTGTAAAAACCGGGAAAGTTTCCCCATCCATCTTGACAAAAAAAAACTGATATGGTATTTTAATTATAGCTGTTAGCACTCTACCTCTTTGAGTGCTAAAAAAGGGGTGGTTAGCTTGGTTGAAGAAATTTCCACCAGAAAAGAGAAAGTTCTCAAGGCTATAATTCAGGAGCACATTCTGACCGCGGAGCCGGTAGGTTCCCGAACTTTGGCCCGCAAGTATGACTTTGACTTCAGTCCGGCCACTATCAGAAACGAAATGGCAGACCTGGAAGAAATGGGATTTTTGGAACAACCACATACCTCAGCCGGCCGTATCCCGTCTGACCTGGGATACCGTTTCTATGTTGACAGGTTAGTGGAAGAGGAGCTGGAAAAACCGGTTTCCCTGAAGCATTATCTCAAGGAACTTTCCCGGCAGAAATCCGGGGTTGAGGATATAATGTCAGGTATGGCCCGGATGCTCTCCCGGATGGTGCAGTATACCGCCATAGTGAGTGAACCCGGTTTTTCTGAAAGTAAAATCTCCCGGCTGGAACTTTTACCTGTTTCCTCCAGAAAGCTGCTTCTGATTGTGATAACCAGCAGTGGCCTGGTTAACGATAAAATTATTCAGCTGGAAAAGAAACTGACTGAAGAAGAGCTGGAGAATCTCAACCGGATTCTTTCCCGGCGGCTTGCCGGTAGAAAGGTCAGCACTATTACCGGTGCCTTTCTCCAGGATCTGGAGGAAGAATTAAAGCGTCGGCTAAATTATGCTGCCGAGATCATTAAAAGGCTGGAGCAGGAAATTACCGACATTCTCGATAAACAGGAGATGAAAATTTATCTCGATGGTACTTCCTATATCCTGGAACAGCCGGAATTTAATGATATTCAGAGTTTAAAAAAGATTCTTAAGGTCCTGGACCGGCAGGAAGAACTTAGAAGGCTGGTTGCCGGCCTGGAAGATGAGCTTGAAGTTAAGATTGGTGCTGAAAATAAATTACAGGAAATGCAGAACTGCAGCCTGGTGGTAGCTACCTATCGTTTGGAAGGGGGAGGAACCGGGAGGGTAGGAGTAATAGGCCCTACCAGGATGGAATACCCCCGGGTTATATCCTCTGTTGATTTAACAGCAGAACTTATCAGTAAATTTATATCCAGTTCAGGCAGGTGATGATTAATGAGTAAGGAAAGGGAAGAGAGAGTTGAGAGGGATAATCCTCGAAATTCTCAGGAAAAACAGCAGGAAGAAAAGGATTCGACGGTAAAACTGGAAGAAGAGAAAAATGACAGGAACGAGCAGGACAGGCAGCAGGCAGCAGAGACAGCTGCCGAAGATCAGACTGAAGCAGAGAAACAACAGGACCGGGAAGAGATTGAAATTGAGGAAGAGGATCCTGAGAAACTTCAGCAGCGTATTGCCGAGCTGGAGTCCGAAATTGAAGCTCTCAAACAGGAGAATGAACAGTATCTCAATAAGCTTCAGAGGTCAAAAGCTGATTTTGCCAATTACCGTCAGCGAGTAAATAAGGAAAAATTTGGCCTCTGCCGCAAATATAAAAAAGAAGTGATACAGGAGATACTTCCGGTGCTTGATAACCTGGAAAGGGCTCTGGAAAGCTGTGACAGGGAGGATGATTTTTTCCAGGGAGTTAAGATGATCCACAAGCAGATTTGCAGCGTTTTGCAGCAGGAAGGTGTGGAAGAAATCAGGACTGAAGATCAGGAGTTTGACCCGGAATTTCATGAAGCGGTAGAACAGGTAGATACCGATGAATATGATTCTGGCATGATTATTGAAGAAATGCAGAAGGGTTACACCTATCAGGATGAAGTACTGCGGCCGTCTCTGGTAGTTGTGGCCAGATAATAAAACAAAATAAGGAGGTTGTTAATATGGGTAAAATACTTGGTATTGATTTAGGCACGACCAATTCCTGTATGGCAATTATTGAAGGAGGCGAGCCCACCGTTATTACCAATAAGGAGGGTAACCGCACAACTCCTTCAGTTGTGGCATATAACAAAAAAGGCGAAAGAATTGTAGGTGAGCATGCTAAAAGACAGGCTATTACCAATCCTGACCAGACTGTTACTTCCATTAAACGGGAAATGGGTACCGACCATAAAGTTACTTTG
Source organism: Halanaerobiaceae bacterium (assembly GCA_007134885.1). GTDB lineage: Bacteria > Bacillota > Halanaerobiia > Halanaerobiales > Halarsenatibacteraceae > T1SED10-84. The sequence continues at coordinate 19,772 of SLJX01000062.1, read as the reverse complement.
AAAGACAAGGAATATACTCCTCAGGAAATTTCGGCTATGATCCTGCAGAAAATGAAGCAGGATGCCGAAGATTATCTGGGTCAGGAGATAGAAGAAGCAGTTATCACAGTTCCGGCCTACTTCAGTGACAGTCAGCGCCAGGCCACCAAGGATGCCGGTAAGATTGCCGGTCTGGAGGTCAAGCGGATCATCAACGAACCAACCGCTGCTTCTCTGGCCTACGGTCTCGATGATGAAAAGGATCAGACAATTCTGGTCTATGATCTGGGAGGGGGAACCTTCGACGTCTCCATTCTAGAAATTGGTGACGGCGTCTTTGAGGTCATTGCCACCAGTGGAAACAACAAACTGGGTGGTGATGATTTTGATGAAAGAATAATTGACTATCTGGCAAAGAATTTCAAAAATGAATATGGTATAGATCTGAGAAAGGATAGAATGGCGTTACAGCGTCTTAAGGATGCAGCCGAAAAAGCCAAGATTGAACTTTCCAGTGTTAAAGAGACTAATGTAAATCTGCCCTTTATCACTCAGACTGAAGATGGACCGAAGCATCTGGATATTGATATTACCAGAGCCAAGTTTAACGAACTGACCGAGGATCTGGTAGAAAAAACCATGGGCCCTGCCCGGCAGGCTATGGAAGATGCCGATATCAGCACCGGTGAGATTGATGAGGTTATTCTGGTCGGCGGTTCAACCAGAATCCCGGCAGTTCAGGAAGCGGTAGAAAACCTGGCCGGCAAATCTCCCAATAAGGGTATTAATCCCGATGAAGTTGTGGCCATTGGTGCCGCAATTCAGGCTGGAGTGCTGGCCGGCGATGTAGATGATCTGGTACTGCTCGATGTTACCCCGCTCTCTCTGGGAATTGAAACTCTTGGTGGAGTATTTACCAAACTTATTGAAAGAAACACCACCATTCCCACTTCTAAAAGCAAAATATTTTCTACCGCCGAGGATAATCAGACCACGGTAGATATTCATGTTCTGCAGGGTGAGCGTAAAATGGCCAAGCACAATAAGACCCTGGGCCGTTTCCAGCTTACTGATATTCCTCCAGCACCCCGGGGAGTGCCGCAGATTGAAGTAACCTTTGATATTGATGAAAATGGTATTGTTCATGTCTCGGCCAAGGATAAAGGAACCGGCAATGAGCAGGATATCACCATAAAATCGGACAGCGGACTAACTGAAGAGGAAATTGAAGAAATGGTAAAAGAAGCTGAAAGACATGCCGAAGAAGATGAGAAAAAGGTCGAAAGAATAAATACTAAAAACGAAGCAGAGGCCCTGGTCCATTCGGTAGAAAAAACTTTGAAGGATGCCGGGGATAAGGTTGATGCTTCGGTTAAGGAGCAGGTTGAATCCGCCAAAGAAGATCTCAAGCAGGAACTTGATAAAGAAGAGATAGATGTCGAGGCTATTAAAGATAAGATGGAGGCGCTCAATGATGTTCTCACCGAGCTCAGCCAGCAGCTTTATCAACAGCAGCAGCAGGCTCAGCAGCAGGCAGGCGGACAGGCTGGAGCAGGAGCCGGGCCGCAGGGCGCTGCTGGAGGACCGGGAGGAGCCTCTGCTTCGGCAGATGATGATACCATTGATGTGGATTTTGAAGAAGTAGATGACGAAGACGAAGAAAAATAACCGGAAAAGTCAGCAGCAAATAAGAAGGGAGCCTGGCTCCCTTCTTTTCTCTGTTTCATTTACAGGATGGTGATTTTATGTCGGCCAAAAAAGATTATTATGAGGTTTTGGGGATAAGTCGGGATGCGGATCAGGATGAGATTAAAAAGGCCTACCGGAAACTGGCTAAAAAATATCATCCTGACCGCAGTGATGATCCCAATGCCGCAGAAAAATTTAAGGAAATTTCGGAAGCCTATGATATTCTGAGTGATCCGGATAAGCGCAAGCGCTATGACCAGTACGGTCACTCTGGAATTGATCAGGAAGATTTCAGCTTTGATTTTGATGAATTTGCCCGGGGCGGTTTTGGCGGCCTGGATGACATCTTTGAGATGTTTTTTGGCGGCGGCATGGGCCGCAGCAGCAGCCGCTCCCGCGCCCAAAGAAGGCCCCGCAGCGGCCAGGATCTTAAATATAAACTGGAAATAACTTTTGAGGATGCCGCCTTCGGCACCAAAAAGGAAATAACTATACCCCGACAGGAAGATTGTCCCACCTGCGGTGGCAGTGGAGCTAAACCGGGAACCAGCAGAAAAACCTGTCCTAAATGTCAGGGAACCGGCCAGGTTCGGGTCAGCCAGCGTACCCCCTTTGGCCAGTTTACCCAGGCCAGAGTATGTGACCGCTGTCAGGGTGAGGGAGAAATAGTGGAAGAACCCTGTCCGGAATGCAGTGGTGAAGGCCGGATTGTCCGCCGCCGTAAGATAACGGTTAATGTACCCGCCGGGGTTGCCGATGGCAACCAGCTGCGCCTGACCGGCGAAGGCGGTGCCGGAGAATATGGAGCCCGGGCCGGTGATCTTTATATAGTTATCAAGGTTAAACCCCATGAAATCTTTGAGAGGAAAGGAAATGACATTCATTGTGAGGTTCCCATCAATTTTGTCCAGGCTGCTCTTGGTGATGAAATTAAGGTCCCTACCCTGGATGGCAGAGTCAAGATGAAGATACCCCAGGGCAGTCAGCCAGGAGATGTCCTGAGACTGAAAAACAAGGGAATCAAGGATGTTAACGGAACAGGCCGGGGGAATCAGTATGTTAAACTAAAGGTTGTTATTCCCCGTTCTCTGAATTCCGAGCAGAAAGAGCTTCTCCGAAAATTTGCTGAAATCAGCGGAGAGGAGATCAATCCCGAAAGTAAGAGCTTTTTCAACCGGGTAAAGGAAGCCTTCGGGGGCAATTAAATTTTACTTCCAGCCTGCCGGTTTTTCGGCCGGGAAAGAGCCGGATTAACCGGGCTGAAAAAAGCCTGCCGGTCTGGATTTTGAGGTTGATTATGATGGAAATTACAAGTTATCATTTGAAACTGTCGTCGACAGCAGTTGATCTGGGGGAACTGATAATGGAAAAAATCTTTCCCGCCGGTTTTGAGGTTCGGGAGCTGTCAGACGGCAGTTTTTTATTTATCGGTTATTCTGCTGCCCCTCTTAGTGAGGATAAGCGGGGTAAAGAATCCTTTCGGAAAGCTTCTCCGGCTGAAAAAACAGAAAAAACATGGCGCCGTCTGCTGGATATGCTCAAACATTACAGCAGTGATCTGTTAAATTCCGGAGGCTATCTGCTCAGAAAAGAGCAGGATCTTGAGGTGGACTGGGTTAAGAATTTCCAGGAAAACTACCGGGAGTTCTATCCCGCCCCGGGCTGGGTGGTGCTGCCCCCCTGGAGGCTGGAAAAGTTCAACCGGACCCGGGAATCTTCATCCAGTCTGAAAAAAATCATAATTGAACCCGGTATTGCCTTTGGTACCGGTACCCATGCCAGCACTGCTCTGGCTCTCAAGGCCCTGACAGATGTCATAGGCGTAAGTGGAGCAGATTTTTCTGCTGAGATTACTTCTCTGCTGGATGTGGGCTGCGGCAGTGGCATACTCTCCCTGGCAGCAGCCCGGCTGGGGATAAAGCAGATTACCGCCCTGGACCGGGACCCGGAAGCCACGGCCAATACCAGACATAATCTCAGTTTAAATCAAGCACTTCGGAAGAATTCCAGCTTTACTATTATAACAGCAGATATCAGAGATTATGCTTCAGAATATTCCGGCCCCGGCTATTCGCTGATTGTGGCCAACTGTCTGGCCGGGATTTTGCGGGAAATTCTGCCGCAGCTGGCAGAGCTGCTTGCGCAGGACGGCAGGTTGGTTATCAGCGGTTTCCAGTCTTTTCAGGAAGCCGACATCCGCAGCTGCCTCAGGAGAGAAAAGCTGAAAGTTATAAGCCGCAGCCAGCAGGAGGGCTGGCTGGCCTTTATACTTAAAAACAGTTAATGACGGATAATACCGGTAATACCGGACTAGTACTGTAAGACTGAGACAGCAGGAGTGAAATAAAATGCGGAGATTTTTTCTCAGCGGGGATGATCCCCGCCCTGAAAAACCTAACCAGGTTATCACCCTTTCCGGACCGGTTTACAATCATGCTATAAACAGTCTTCGTCATCGGGAGGGAGACCGGATAGAACTGCTGGACGGCAGCGGCAGGGCTTTTATCTGTGAAATTGTGAAAATTGATTCTAATACTATGGATTGCCAGGTGCTGGCAGCTGAGCCGGCTGGCGGTGAACCTGAGGTGGAAGTTTATCTGGCCCAGGCCCTGGCCAAGAAGGATAACTTTGAACTGGTTCTCCAGAAGGCCACCGAAATAGGAGCCCGGGCTTTCTATCCCCTGACAACCAGTAATACCGTGGTAGAGCTCAGCGGCAGCCGGGCCGAACGCCGCCGCCAGCGCTGGGAGAAAATAATCCGGGAGGCAGCCCGCCAGTCGGAAAGAGGGATCATTCCAGAACTGCTGGAGTTTACCTCGCTTGAGGAGCTGTCTGAGGATTTTTCCGGCTTTGATCTGGTGCTGCTGGCGGCTGCCCGCTCTCAGGAAAGCCCCCTGCGCCAGATCCTCCAGCAGTTTCGGGAGACTCTCCCTGCTGGGGCAAAAAAAGAAGCCCCCCGGATACTGGTGCTGATAGGTCCCGAAGGAGGCTTTACCCTTTCTGAAATAGATGATATACTGGCGGCAGGAGAAAATGTTCAGCCTGTCAGTCTGGGTCCCAGAATTTTAAGGACTGAGACTGCCGGCCCTCTGCTGACAGGTTTAATATTATATGAACTGGGTGAAATGGAATGACTGCAGAAAAAGTAGCAATCTATAATCTGGGCTGCCGGGTGAATCAGTATGAAGCCGAGGCTCTGGAAAACAAATTTTATCAGGCCGGTTATGAAATTGTGGATTTTCAGGAAAAGGCCGATCTTTATATTATCAACAGCTGTGTGGTGACCACCTCGGCAGCCAGCAAATCCCGCAAGGTAGCCCGCCAGGCTAAAAGAAGGGCCGGCCGGCAGTCTTTGGTGGTGATGGCCGGCTGCTACAGTCAGGTTTCCCCGGAAGAAGTGGCTGAAATTGCTGAGGTTGATTTTTATGTGGCTACCGCTGATAAGGACCGGCTGGTGGAGCTGGTTGAAGAAAAGAAAAAGGCCTGGCAGCCAGATGACCGAAATGACTGGCAAAAAGCTCGGGAGCTGGGCAGCAGCTCCTCCTATTCCGGGCTGGACAAATTTCCCGATTTTTCCCTGACTCGGGTTAATCAGACCACCCGGGCTAATCTTAAAATCCAGGATGGCTGCGATCAGTTCTGTAGCTACTGCATCATTCCCCTGGCCCGGGGCCGGCTGCGCAGCAAGAAACCGGCAGCGGTCAGACAGGAATTTCAGGCTCTCCTGGACTCCGGAATCAGGGAGTTCATTCTTACCGGAATCCATCTGGGAGCCTACGGTCAGAATCTGGCAGCTGAGGTAGATCTCTCATCCCTGACTGCTGAACTTCTCAGGGAACCGGGTAACTTTCGAATTCGTTTAAGCTCACTGGAGGCCGGGGAGGTTGACTCCCGGCTGCTGGAGCTCATGGCTGAAACTCCCCGGCTGTGCAATCATCTTCATCTACCCCTGCAGAGCGGCAGCAATAAAATTCTTCAGGCCATGAACCGCCCCTATACCAGGGAGAAGTTTTTAGAAACTATCGAAAAGATAAAATCCAGAGTGCCGAATATTGCTCTGACAACTGATGTGATTGCTGGTTTTCCCGGGGAAACAGAGCAAGATTTCCAAAAGTCTCTGGAGCTGATTGCCGGCGCCGGTTTTAGCCGGCTTCATGTTTTTCCCTTTTCACCCCGCCCGGGGACAGCAGCAGCTGAAATGGGTGACAGGGTTAACAGTAAAATAATTAACCGGCGGGTTGCAGAAATGCAGCAGCTGGGAGAGAAGCTGAAAAAACAATACCGCCGCCGCTTTCTAAATCGTCCTCTGATTGCCCTGCTGGAAGAACCTGATGAAGAAGGCAATATATCCGGCTACACCTCCAATTATATCAGAATCAAAGCTGCAGAAATAAAAAGCCAGGGTATAGCAGAGAATTCAAGTGCAGGCCAGCCATCAATATTAGAAGAATCTCAATTTCTTCAGGAACTGGCCAATTCCTTTGTCAGGGTAGCAATTGAGTCAGTCTCGGAAAGAGATGAACAGCCTGCCCGGATAGTCTCCCGGAAGGTAGATCTATTAGATGATTGATTATTTGCTATACCTTAAAAAATAACGGATAAATTTTTCATCTATTGTTGCGTCCCAAAGGACCGTGGCGGTTTGCTTTGAAAGCAGGTAGTTTTATTTTTATCTACTGCTGTGCCTATAAGGAGCATGGCAGTTTATCTGCTGATTATTTATTATATTTAAGTTCTCATCGTCTTCGGTTTAAAGTTTGCAGTTTAAAACAGTTTGAAATGACTGCTTAAATCAATTTAAGAATATAAGAATAACTGCTGACAGGAGGTGAAAAATAGTGGCTCAGAAAGATTGTATTTTCTGCAAAATAGCCGGAGGAGAGATTGATTCTGAAATAGTCTATCAGGATGACAGGGTGGTGGCCTTTCAGGATGCCAATCCCCAGGCTCCGGTCCATATTCTGATTATTCCCCGGAAACATATCCCTTCTCTTAAAGATTTTTCTGAAGAAGATTTTGATCTGCTGGCAGATATTCACCGGGTTGCGGTCAAACTTGCAGATAAGGAAGGTCTGACAGAAGAAGGCTTCCGTCTGGTAAATAACTGCGGCTCCCAAGGAGGGCAGACCGTTGACCATGTTCATTACCATCTGCTTGGCGGCCGCCAGCTGACCTGGCCCCCCGGTTAAACTTAAATTATACTCAACCTGGTTTTCTTTAATTGGAAATTAAAAAATACCCGGGGAATAAAAAAACAATGAATATCCAGATGTTAATAATCCTGTATACCGGATAAACTTCTAAAATTAGCCCGCTTTGCAGTTTCAGCAGTTCCTTCTTTTCTCAAAAGGATGGAGCTGTTGCTGTAGTTAACCAAAGATTATCAGATCTTAAAAACAGATTATCAGAGGAAGGAAATTATGAAGCAGAGAATACCACTGGAAGAAGCTCAAGAAATAGTTAAAAAGAATCTGCCTGATTTATCTCCTGAAAATGTTATATTGAAAGAAGCTTCGGGAAGAATCCTGGCAGAAAGTATTTTCGCTCCCATGAATCAGCCGCCCTTTGCCCGCTCACCGCTGGATGGCTATGCCCTCAGGGCAGAGGATACCCGGGGAGCCTCAAAGGATAATCCCCTGAAGTTGAAGATTGTCAGCCGAATTTTTGCCGGAGATCGGGCTAAGGAGCCGGTAAATTCCGGAGAGACTGCCCGGATCATGACCGGGGCCCCCATTCCTGAAGGGGCTGACTGTGTCATCAGACAGGAGAATACTGACCGGGAAAATGATGAAGTTACCATCTGCCAGGAACTGCGTCCCGGTCAGAATTACGCTCCGGCCGGTGAGGATATTGAAAAGGGCGAACTTCTCTGCTCCCGCGGCACCCTGCTTCGTTCGCCCCAGCTGGGGGTACTGGCCAGCATGGGGCTGGAAAGGGTTGAAGTCAGACCGCTGCCGAAGGTGGCGGTAATTACCACCGGTAATGAACTTCAAGCCCTGGGGGAGAAACTTGAACCCGGGCAGATCTATAACAGCAATAATTATTTGATCTCTGCCCGGCTGGAGGAATGCGGAGCAAAGGTAACAGCCAGCCTGGTTGCCGGAGATAATAAAGAGGAGATTAAAGAGAAAATAACTGAAAATCTGCCCGGCTGTGATTTTCTGGTAACCACCGGAGGAGTTTCGGTGGGAGAGAAGGATCTGTTATTATCTATTCTGGAAGAGCTGGGGGCTGAGATATTTTTCTGGAAGCTGGGTTTAAAACCCGGCACCCCCATTGTCTGCGCTAAACTTGACGGGACGATCATCTTCGGCCTCTCCGGAAATCCAGCAGCCGCGGTCATCACCTTTGATCTTCTGGTTCGACCCATGCTGGTAGAGATCAACGGTTTTGAGCATCTCAATCTAAAGAGCAGCCGGGCCGTTTTTGTTGATGAATTTAACAAATCCAGCCGTACCCGCCGTCTATTAAGAGCTGTGGTAGTTTCTTCACCCCGGGGGGAGATAGTCAAATTAAGCCGGGGCAGGCAGCGTCCCGGGGTTTTAAAAACAACCCTGGAATGCAACTGCCTCATTGATATCCCGGCCGGTTCACCTCCCCTGGAATCAGGACAGGAGGTGGAAATCTTCAAACTGCCGGAGATCTATAATTATTAAGAACTGAAAGTCTGGATTTTACCTCCGGCAGCTGTCTGCTGGCAGGGAAAACTGCCTGGATCGATAAGCCTGAAAGAGAACGTTCAGCTCGTATGATAACTGTTAAAAGGTTGTTATAGTTAACATACAAATAACATCCAGATTTAGTAACAAAGCCGCACCGGACCTGGTGCGGTTTTTTGGTGAAATTAAGAAATGCAGTTAGATATTTGCTTGAGAAAAAGGATTTTAAGCTGAAATAGAGAATTAATAATACACAATCTGAATAATAAGTTCTCAGGATCTGAATAACAGGTTCTCAGGAAATGATACCCGCATTAACTTATTATCAGCTACCATTTTTGCAGTTTTTTCTGGCGCTTTTAAGACGGGTTAAACTTTTCTGAGGTCAAAAATTAATTACTGCAGCTTTGAATGCAGAAGAGAAAAGAGGGTTATCAATGATTGCTAAAGCAGGCAAAATTCTGACTGTATTTCTATTCCTGCTGCTGTTTTTCTCTCTGCTGGCTCTGGCAGTTCCGGTCGCAGGGTGGGCTGCGCCGACCGGGGCAGTTTCGCCGGCACTGGAAGCCGCCGTTCATTTTATTCCCCTGCACGGGAATGTCGACCCCGGGATGGCCAGCTTTCTCAGCAGAGCTCTGAATGATGCCCGGGAAGAGGGGACAGAACTGGTAATCGTCGAGATCGATACCTTTGGAGGTCTGGTGGATTCCGGAATCAAAATCAGAGATCTGCTGGTAAATTTTGAACTTCCGCTAATAGCCTTTATAAACCACCGGGCCTGGTCGGCCGGGGCTCTGATTGCCCTGGGTGCCGATGAAATATATATGATTGAGGGCAGCAGTATAGGAGCTGCTGAAACCAGGCCCCTGGAGGAAAAGTTTATTTCTGCTCTCCGTTCGGAATTTGCCGCCACGGCCGAGCGCCGGGGCCGGGACCCCGATATTGCCCGGGCCATGGTCGATGCTGATATTGAAATAGAGGGCATTATCGAGCGGGGTAAGTTGTTATCTCTCAGCGCCGGTGAGGCCGAAGAACTGGGCTTTATCGAAGGCCGGGTGTCAGGTTTGTCTCAACTCCTGGATAAGCTGGGTTATAGCCAGGCCGATCTCTTCCAGGCCGAGCGCACCATCCTGGAAAGGTTGGCCGGGATAATAACCAACCCCTATGTTAGCATTCTGCTGCTCTCCATTGGCATAATTGGTCTGGTGGGTGAAGCCATGGTCCCGGGCTTTGGAGTCAGCGGCACTGCCGGTGTCCTGGGACTGGGGCTTTTCTTTACCGGTTATCTGGTTGAGGGCTATGCCGGCCTGGGCATGCTCGTTCTTTTTCTAGCCGGCCTGGTTTTAATCGCTATCGAGCTCTTTATTATTCCCGGATTTGGTATTACCGGAATTGGAGGTATCACAGCTATCGTGGCCAGTTTATTCTTTATTTTCCCCGACAGTCAGACAGCTTTCAGAATTATCGCAGCGGTGCTGGCAATTTCAGTAATTGGATCGGTGATACTGATAAAAATTTTCGGCACCTCCAAGTTCTGGAACAAGATTTCCTTAAAGCAGAGCGAAACGGTGGAGGAGGGTTATGTTTCTTCCCGTTCTGACAGGGACCTTGCCGGGCTGGAAGGTCGGGCCATTACACCCTTAAGGCCGGCCGGAACTGCTGAAATTGAAGGGGATAGAATTGATGTTGTCAGTGAGGGGGGATTTGTTGACCGAAATGCTGCTATCAGGGTCATCAGGGTTGAAGGGAGCAGGATTATTGTCAGGGAAATAGATAATGACAGGGACTGACGAGTTCAAGGTATATAAACATTCAGTTTAGGAAATCAACTTTTTCATCTGGCTTTTCACTACAAATCTGACTCTTTCTAAAGTCAGCTCAACTTTTGTTGAAATTGTTCTGGAAGACAGGCTGGCTTAAAACCAAAAAAGGAGTGAAAAATTATGGATATCTTTTCTATTATGATTATTGCGCTGGTGGTTATATTTTTAATCCTTTTCTTTTATTTTATTCCTCTGGGACTTTGGATTTCAGCCACTGCAGCCGGTGTTAAGATCGGTTTTTTCAATCTGATCGGTATGAGGCTGAGAAGAGTTGTTCCTTCTTCGATCGTGGGACCGATGATCAAATCCCACAAGGCCGGACTGAAATTGAGCAGCGACAAACTGGAAGCCCATTATCTGGCCGGAGGTAATGTTGATGATGTGGTTGATGCCCTGATTGCCGCTCAGCGGGCTGAAATTGATCTTACCTTTGAAAGGGCCGCCGCCATTGATCTGGCCGGACGTCGGGTTTTAGAAGCTGTCAAGATGAGCGTTAATCCCAAGGTTATCCAGACTCCGGTGGTTACTGCCGTGGCCATGGACGGTATTCAGGTTATGGCCACAGCCCGGGTTACTGTCCGGGCCAATATCGAACGTCTGGTTGGAGGAGCCGGGGAGGAAACTGTCCTGGCCCGGGTTGGTGAAGGTATAGTTACCACCGTAGGCTCTGCCACCTCCCATAAGAAGGTGCTGGAGAACCCCGATTCCATTTCCAAGACCGTGCTGGAAAAGGGTCTGGATTCAGGTACAGCCTATGAAATCCTCTCTATAGATATTGCTGATGTTGATGTCGGCAAAAATATTGGTGCCGGACTGCAGAAGGATCAGGCCGAAGCTGATAAGGATATTGCCCAGGCCAAGGCTGAAGAAAGACGGGCCATGGCCGTTGCTGAAGAGCAGGAAATGAGAGCTAGAGTTCAGGAAATGCGGGCCAAGGTAGTGGAAGCCGAGGCTGAAGTTCCTCTGGCCATGGCTGAAGCCCTGCGCAGCGGAAATCTGGGGGTAATGGATTACTTTAACCTGCAGAACATTGAAGCCGATACCGATATGAGAGATGCTATTTCCCGAATTCAGGAAGATGATGAGGGCAAGTCCGGCAAGGATATTGCCGATAAGGATAAAGACAACCGCAGAAAAAAATAAGGAGGGATCATCATGGATATTATCTATGCCCTCCTGCCGCTTTTAATCTTCTTTATTATTGTAACTCGGATCCTGCAGTTTTTCCTGAGAATCCTGGGAAAAATCAAGCAGGAGCAGGAAGGCAGTGGGCAGAGAGGGGAAAAGTCGGAATCATCCCGCCCCTCCCGGTCCGCTTCTGATAAAAACAACCGGGATTCTTCTTCCCGGAAGAAAGAGAGCTCTTCCCGGAAAAAAGGGATTCCCGAGGGCTTTGAGCTGGACCTCTCCGATATAGATGACAAGTTTGGCAAACAACCCACCCGGGAGCAGGAAACTGTTGTTGAGGCTGAGGCTACTTTAAAGACAGAAACTTCGCGGGCTTCCCTGAAGGCTAAAAAGAAAAGACAGGAAGCCCGCCAGCAGCGGGACAGGCAGGGCGAACTAGAAGTTGTTAAGATGGAGGCTGCCGGGAAGGCTGCCGGGAAAGAACCGGCTAAGGCTCTAAAGAAAAAGGACCTGTCTCTCACACCGAACAATTTTGTCCGGGCCATGATTGTTAAAGAAATCCTTTCCCGGCCCCGGAGCCGCAGGCCCTATCTCTTTTCCTACCGACGCCGGGAATAGTCTGAAGGTCAGGCGATTTTTAGGTTTTTTTCAGTAACATTTTCCTGATTTTCACTGCTTTATTATAATTCATTACCAATTTATTCATTTCCGATTGACAGACCGGCTCCAGGAACTTTTGCTGTGCCAGGATGAGGTCGGGATAACAGTAGTACTCATGAAAATCTTATAATAACCTGGAAAGAGGTGAGAGCTGGATGGATTATATCAAATGGTTTGAAGAGCTTTCCCGGGAGGATGGTGACCTGGCTGGAGGCAAGGGAGCCAATCTGGGCGAACTCACCGTCAATGGAGTCAATGTTCCTCCGGGCTTCTGTCTGGTGGCTAAGGCCTATCGAGAGTTCGTGAAAGCTAATAATTTTCAGCAGATCATCTCCAGCCTGCTGTCCGAGCTGGATCAGGAAAATTCAACCGAGCTGCAGCGGGTTTCCCGGGAGATCCGGGGAGAAATGGCCGGGGCTGATTTTCCCGAAAAGATTCAGGAAGAAGTTTTTCAGGCCTATCGGGAACTGCAGGAGAAGGGCATTAAAGCTGCTCGGGTAGCAGTGAGAAGCTCTGCCACCGCCGAGGATCTACCCGATGCTTCCTTTGCCGGCCAGCAGGAAACTTATCTCAATGTCCGGGGTGAGGAGGAGTTGCTATATCATGTCAAGCAGTGCTGGAGCTCCCTCTGGACCCCCCGGGCTATCTATTACCGCCAGGAAAAGAACTTTGATCATCTGGAGGTTGCTCTCAGTGTGGTAGTGCAGCAGATGGTTCAGGGTAAAAAGTCGGGTGTTATCTTTACAGTTAACCCTCTCACTGAGAGGCAGGATCAGCTCTTAATAAATTCCAGCTGGGGTCTGGGTGAAGCTGTGGTTTCAGGTCTGGTAACCCCCGATGATTATGTTATTGATAAAAATAGCGGAGAGATTATCGAGCAAAAAATCAGCAGGAAGATAAAAATGATTGTTGAGAAGTCCGGAGATAGAACCGGGACTGAAATTGTTAGAACAGCCTCCTATCTGGGAGAAGAGGCTGTTGCCAGCCCCTCCCTTAATGAGGAGGAGCTGGCTGCTCTGCTCGAGCAGGCCCAGCTGATCGAGCAGCTTTACGGCAGCCCCCAGGATATTGAATGGGCCATTGCCGGCCAGGATGACCAGGTTTATATACTCCAATCCCGACCGATTACCACGTTAAAGAAAATTGATACCTCGGCCCGCAAAGATCAGCAGGAGACTGGAGAAAAGCCTGACATTCAGGCCTCCTTAACCCCGCTGGTCAGGGGTTTGAATGCCTCTCCCGGAACAGCCAGCGGCCAGGTGGTTAAAATTATGGATCTCATCAATATAGACCGGGTTAAGGAAGGTGATATTCTGGTAACCGAAATGACCAATCCCGACATGGTGCCCGCCATGCGCCGGGCCAGAGCGGTGGTAACTGATGAGGGAGGCCGAACCTGTCATGCTGCCATCGTCTCCCGGGAGCTGGGTATCCCCTGTATGGTAGGCTGCGGCGATGCCACCCGGATTCTAGAGAATAATCAGCTGGTTACGGTGGATGCCACCAGAGGGGTGGTCTATGAGGGAGAAATCAAAGAGAAGAAAACTGGAGAAGAGCCCGTCGAGAAAAAAGCAGCAGAAGCTGCTCAGACCGCACCATACCGGCCGATTACTGGCACCAAAATCTACATGAATCTGGGGGAGCCTCATCTGATCAACCGCTATCAGGACCTGGACTTTGACGGCATCGGGCTGATGCGGGTGGAATTTATCTTTTCCAATGTGATCGGAGCCCATCCTATCTATCTTCTGGAAAAGGGCCAGGGCGATCTTTTTATCAAGCAGCTTTCAGAAGCAATTGCCACCGTAGCTCAGGAAATTTATCCCCGGCCCCTGGTTGTCAGGATGAGTGATTTTCGCACCAATGAATTCCGGGGATTAAAGGGAGGAGAAGAGGTAGAACCGGTGGAAAATAACCCCATGATTGGCTGGCGGGGAGTGGCCCGTTATATTTCCGAGAGATATCAGGCCGGTTTCCGGCTGGAGTGCCAGGCCCTAAAGAGAGTCAGACAGGATTTTAATCTCCAGAATGTCTATGTTATGCTGCCCTTCGTCCGGACCACCTGGGAAATTGAGCAGGTGCTGGAGATTATGAAAGAAGAGGGCCTGGAACGGGGACCGGACTTTAAAATCTGGATCATGGCCGAGGTTCCCTCGGTGATATTTCAGGCAGCCGATTTCTGTTCTCTGATCGATGGTTTCAGCATCGGCAGCAATGACCTTACCCAGCTAATAATGGGAGCCGATCGAGATTCCGGAATTTTAAGCCGAATGGGTTACTTTGATGAGCGGAATCCGGCAGTTAAAACCGCCATTAAGGAATTGATTGAGGTAGCCGGCAGCCGGGGATGCACGGTTTCTATCTGCGGCCAGGGCCCCTCGGTATATCCCGAACTGGCTGAATTTCTGGTAGAGTCTGGCATTGACAGTATCAGCGTCAATCCCGATACTGTAAATTACACCCGCCGCCTGGTAGCTCAGGTCGAGCAGAGAATTATCTTAAACAAAATGAGAAAATAATTCTGGCCTACACAAAATGAGAGAAAAACACTCACCTGCTGGCTCTGCTGATTGCTCAGAAAATAAATCTTTATCGGGGAAACCTTGGTTAAGTTATTCACCGGTTTAGTTTATTTTTAAAAACAAAAAAGCATAAAAAAAGAGAAATACAGCTTATTAAATCCAGGAGGAAAAGCAGCCGGATCCGGCTGCTTTTCCCTCTTTCTACTGCATTTTTGAACCTGATTTGTAAGCTGATGAGATTGTGATATAATAAGAGTTGTTATAAAACAGGAAAGAAGGCAGGATTTTTACTGTTTAACTGGAATATTATGATTAATACTGCCGGACTTTGGAGCGGCCGGGTTTTAAGGTTGTAATATGCCGCTTTCCGGTCCGGGAAAGACATGATAGAGTATTACTTTGAAGGAGGATGAATGTGGGTAAGGGAGTCAAGAAAGTCATTTCTATCAAGGATTATAACCAGGCCCGCCGGCTCTTTGGCCAGCTTGATGATAATCTTAAAACAATAGAAGAAAAAATTGATGTTAAGCTGATAGCCCGGGGGAGCGAAATCAAGATTCTGGGCTCTAAATCCGAGGTCAGCCTGGCAGCCCGGGTGCTGGAGGAGCTGATCTGTCTTTTAGAAAATGGTGATAAGATCAACGAAAGGCAGATCAAGCATATTATCGAACTTCTCCAGGAAAATCCCGAACAGGACTGCCAGAAAATTTATGATGAGGTTCTGCAGGTAAGCTATAAAGGCCGGGAGATCAAACCTAAAACTCTGGGTCAGAAGATCTATGTCGATGCCATGAAAAGATATGATATAGTTTTCGGTATCGGTCCAGCTGGCACCGGCAAGACCTATCTGGCTGTGGTTATGGCTGTCAAAAATCTTTTAAACCATAATGTCAACAGGATCGTTCTGACCAGGCCGGCCATTGAAGCCGGAGAACAGCTGGGATTTTTACCCGGCGATATTCAGGAGAAGGTTGACCCCTATCTCCGGCCCCTTTACGATTCACTTTTTGATGTTCTGGGACCGGAGCGGGTAAACCAGTACCTGGAAAAGGATATTATTGAGGTGGCTCCTCTGGCCTATATGCGGGGCAGGACACTGGATGATTCCTATGTGATTCTGGATGAAGCCCAGAACACCACCACTGAACAGATGAAAATGCTGCTAACCCGGATTGGTTTTAATTCCCGGGCAGTGATCACTGGAGATGTGACCCAGGTTGATCTGCCTTACTCTAAATCTTCGGGCTTAAATGAAGTTAAAAAGATTCTTAAATCTATTGAGGGGATAGAATTTATCTATCTTGACGAAACAGATGTTGTTCGCCATGATCTGGTTCGAAAAATTATAGAGGCCTATGAAGAGCATGAAGATAATGAACAGCATAAATAAAAATGCCAGCAGGTTTATACTGGCTGGATTCAGACTTGAGGATGATAGATAATGGATAGTATTAAGGAATTTTTAAATAAAATTAAGGACAAAATTTTTGGTGCTAAAAATGACAGAACCCGGAAAATTGCTATTAGTCTTTTATTTTGTCTGGTGATTTTGCTGATTCTAACCGTAGATATGATTCCCCGGGAGATGGAATTTGCTGTCGGCCAGGAAAGCCCGGCTGATATTAAAGCACCGGAGAGCAGGACAATTATAGATGAGAGAGCTACCAGAGAACGTCAGCAACTTGCACTGGAAAACTTAAGTCCGATCTATCAGGAAAACCGGCAGGCTCTGGAAGAAATGCGGAAGAAAAAAAATGAAATCTTTGCCTTTCTCCTGGAAGCTCGCGAAGGAGAGGCTTCTTTGAATGAGGCAGAGGTTTTTTTTGCCGATTATGACCTGATAATAACAGAAGAACAGTGGGAGTTCTTGCTCGGTCTTAGCACTGCCGAACTGGCCGGGCTCAGATTGCAGCTGGAGGAAGCTCTCAGCTCACTCTATCAGGGCCCCCTCTACAGTGATGACCAGCAGTATAACCGGGAGCAGTTCCGGGAAATTTTTGCCGGGCTGCAGGTTGAGGAGGAGAAGGTGGATTATTTGACCGACCTCTTTGCTCCCCTGCTGGTTGCCAACCTGGAGGTTGACGAGGAGGCTGTTTCTGAGAGGGAACAGTCCATTTTGGCAGGAATTGAACCGGTTACCATGACCGTCAGGTCCGGCGAACTGATAGTCCAGCAGGGCCAGGAGATAACAGAGCAAGAACTGCAGCTCCTGGAGGAGTTCGGACTGAGCCGGGGGGAAATCAGCTGGTTTCAAATAACCGGGATAGCCTTTTATTTTATCATAATAACTCTGATAATTTTCTATTATTTTATTAACTACCACGAGGATATCTGGCAGGTAAACAACCAGGTTTTTCTCCTAGAAAGTCTGATTATAATTTTATTTGTTATAGCCTGGATTATCAGCCGTTTTGAGCTGGAATTTCTGGCCTATCTGGCTCCAGTAGCCATGGTTTCCATTCTGGCAACTGTACTGCTTAAAACAGCAGCGGCGGTGGCTGTTACCATTTATATTTCTCTCCTGCTGCCGGTTCTTTTTGGCGGGAACTTTCTGCTGGCTGCCTCCTATTTTGTCGCCGGTATGGTGGGAGCCTTCAGTGTGGCCGAGGTAAGTCAGCGCAGTGATCTGGTAAAGGCCGGTTTTAATGTCAGTGGTGCTCTGGTGCTTACCATTATGGTCCTGAATTTCCTTAATCCAGCCCAGCTTTTGCTGGATTATGTCATCTTTGCCGGCATTGGACTGGCTAATGGTCTGCTGGTGGCTATTCTGGCTAACGGCCTGCTGCCCTATCTGGAGAATGGTTTTGATTTAACCTCAGCGGTAAAGCTGCTGGAACTTTCCAATCCCAGCCATCCCCTGCTGAAAAGACTTCTGGTGGAAGCACCGGGAACCTATCATCACAGCGTGCTGGTAGGTAATCTGGCTGAGACCGCTGCAGATCAAATTGGGGCAGACTCCCTGCTTACCAGGGTGGCTGCCTACTATCATGATATCGGCAAATTAAAACGGCCTTTCTTTTTTAGTGATAATCAATTTGGTGACGATAATCCTCATGATGAAATCAAGCCTAATCTCAGTGCCCTGATCATCAGGTCCCATGTCAGAGATGGGGTTGAACTGGCCAGAAAGTATAATCTGCCTCAGGAGATAATAGATATTATTGAACAGCATCAGGGAACCAATTTAATCTCCTACTTTTATCAGCAGGCCCAGCAGAGTGAGACCCGCTCCAGCCTGAATGAGAGCGATTTCAGGTATGAAGGGCCTAAACCTCAGACCAAGGAGGCTGCCCTGATTATGCTGGCCGATGTCTGTGAGGCTGCGGTTAGATCTAAGAATTTCAATAAATCCAATCACAGCCGGATTGAGAGTGTTGTCAGGGGTCTGATCCGGGAGAAATTGATTGAAAATGAGCTGGACGAATCTAACCTGACCCTTAAGGAACTTAATCTTATTGGAGAAAGCTTTAGCAGGATTTTAACCGGCATATATCACCAGCGGGTGGAGTATCCCGAGGAAGTAGATGAAGAAATGAGGAGGTTAAAGGGCGGTGACTCAGCAGGCGAAGGTTCTGATAACAAGTCAGGTTCCGGAAAAAATAATCAGCCCGGAACTGAGAAAGGAGATTAAAGAGCTGGCAGAATTTGCCCTGCGCCAGGAGAATCAGGAAACCGGCGAATTGAGCATCACCCTGGTTGCAGATGAAGAAATTCGCAAATTAAACCATCGCTATCGCAGCCGGGATGAGGTAACCGATGTGCTCTCTTTTCCCATCGATGAAGAGCTGCTGGGGGAGATCATCATTGCTGCTGGCAGAGCCCGGGAGCAGGCCCGGGATTATGACCATTCTCTTAAGAGGGAGATAGGTTATCTGACTGTTCACGGAATTCTCCATCTGCTGGGATATGAGCATCAGGAGGAAGTTAGACGCAATACCATGAGAAACAGGGAAGAGGAAATACTGACTGAATTTGGACTCGGTCGGGAGTAATGACCGGTTCAGGGGGGACTGACTGATGGCTATTCAAGTAATACTGCTGATAATTTTATTTTTCCTGTCAGCATTTTTTTCCGGCTCGGAAACAGCCTTTATGGCTGTCAGCCGGGTCAAGCTTAAAGACCGGGTTAACGAAGGTGATAAAAAAGCCAGGGTGGCTGATGAGCTGCTTCAGGATGAAATCAGGCTGCTAAGTACAATTTTAATTGGCAACAACCTGGTGAATGTTGCCGCTTCCGCCATAGCTACCTCAATTGCCATTGAGCTCTTTGGCAGCCGTGGGATAGGCATTGCCACCGGGGTGATGACGCTCTTAATTTTAGTTTTTGGTGAAATCACTCCCAAATCGCTGGGTAATAATAAATCCCTGACCTATGCGATTAAAGTTGCTCCCCTGCTGATCTGGGTGGAAAAAATCTTTGCTCCCTTTGTGATTTTCTTTTCCTGGTTGATCAGGATTATCATCGGGGCAGAAAATGTCATGTCCTCAGCCTTTCTTTCCGAGGAAGAGATCCGGCGTTTTGTTAATGTTTCGGAAAAGGAAGGTGCCATTAAAGAAGTGGAAAGCGAGATGATTCAGAGTATCTTTGATTTTGATGATATTCTGGTGCGGGAAATAATGGTTCCCCGGACCGACATGATTTGCGTGGAGAACACCACCCCGGTTCAGGAGGTTGTTGAGCTCGCTGTTAAGCATGGATATTCCCGGATTCCGGTTTTTGAAGATTCAATTGATGAAATCACCGGGCTGGTCTATGTCAAAGATCTCCTGATTATGCTGCTGGAGAAAAAGGAATACACCCTGGAAGAATTCATCAAGCCAATTTACTTTATTCCCGAAAGCAAGCCCATCAACAAGCTCCTCAATGAAATGAAAAGACGGAAGGAGCATATGGCCATTGTGCTTGATGAATACGGGGGAACCTCCGGCTTGATTACCATCGAGGATCTCCTGGAGGAGATAGTTGGCGATATTCAGGATGAATTTGATCCCGAACGCAGGGAGATTGAGCCCCTTTCCGAGCATGAGCTGATGGTCGACGGCAGGGTTGATATAGATAAAATTAATGAGTATCTGGACGATCCCCTGGGGGATGGAGAAACCTACGAAACCATCAGCGGCTATATTCTCTATAAACTGGGTTATCTGCCCCGGGAGGGAGAAAGCATTCAGGAAGAGGGTCTGGAAATCAAGGTGGTTTCCACCACCGGACACCGGATTAAGAAGGTCCGGCTGATTTCAGAAAAGAAACTGGATGAAGGCTTAGGAGGAGCAGATGTTTAACTTCCATAAAAAAGAAGTTATCGCTATTA
>SLJX01000152.1 GCA_007134885.1 Halanaerobiaceae bacterium | reverse complement strand
TCATGGCACTTCTCCTCTGCTAAAAAGCAGCGGGTGTTGAACTTGCAGCCCTCGGGGAAATCCAGGGGGCTTGGCACAATCCCGGGGATGGCATCGAGTTTCTCCACATCTTTGTGCAGCAGCGGAATCGAGCGCATCAGTCCCCAGGTGTAGGGATGCATGGGATCCCTAAAGAGGGAGTGAGCATCGGTATACTCCATGATCCTGCCGGCATACATGACCGCTATCCGGTCGGAGACCTCGGCTATTACCCCGAGATCGTGGGTAATCATCATAATAGCCATGCCAAATTCATCTTTCAGGCTGTTCATGAGATCTAAGATCTGGGCTTGAATGGTAACATCTAAAGCCGTGGTCGGCTCATCGGCGATTAAAAGCTCGGGGTCGCATGATAATGCCATCGCTATCATAACCCGCTGCCGCATCCCGCCGCTGAGCTGATGGGGGTACTCATCGACCCGCTGCTCCGGCAGGGGGATTCCCACCTTGGTCAGCATCTCCACTGCCTGACGACGGGCCTCCTTCTTGGAAACCTTCTTGTGCAGAATGATCGACTCGGCAATCTGATCCCCCACGGTGTAGACCGGATTTAAGGAGGTCATCGGCTCCTGAAAGATCATCGAAATCTCATTACCACGGATTTTCCGCATCTCCTTATCCGATAGTTTGGTAAGATCTCTCCCTTTAAAGAGGATCTCGCCATCGACTATCTTCCCTGGAGGTGATTCCACCAGGCGCATGATGGAGAGCGAGGTTACACTCTTGCCGCAGCCGGATTCTCCCACTATCCCGACGGTCTCTCCCGGGTCAACCTCAAAATCAACCCCGTCAACCGCCTTGACCACTCCTTCCTCGGTGAAAAAGTGGGTCTTTAAGTTTTTTACCTCTACAAGTTTCTCCTGATTAGCCAAGAAACTCACCTGCCCTTGCTGAAATATTAAATGATTAAAATAAATCCATCAGTTATTATAAAAGCACATATTAAATTATATACAACAAAATTAAAAGTGTCAAATTTCTGAAGGCGAACAGGATAGGGCTGATAATTGTATTTCTGTTCACTATTTTAGTTCGCCATAGAGATACCTCCAGGTTTTCTCCAGTTCTTCCACAATTTCAACATCCTTTGAAAGATGACGTTCAGCTGTTAGAAAAGGGGGTATAATATCTTCAGGAAAGGGCTGGAACCATTCCATAACGGCCAGTTCAAAATCACCTCTAAAGAGCCGGGCGGTATAGCTCTGCCAGTCAAGTCCTTCAAGTATTATCTCTACTTCCTCTGCTTCCAGTTTTGTCATAACCTGTTGAGCTAATTTCCGGTGTTCTTGATTCTCCCGATAATAAATTAATTTAACTTCACTTTTCTCTTTGAGATATTTTTCACCGGCTGTTAAATAAATCTTACTATCAGATATTAGCAGCTTTCTCTCCAGAATACTGCTATCTTTCAGCATATGCCGGTATCTTTCCTGCTGGGAAGGTGTCAACTGGATAAAATCATAGATATCATCCTTGATGGCCATTTCTACTCCTGCCCTCCTCCGGGGATCAAAAACAGCTGTGATGCCAGCTCTTTCACCGCTGTCAGCAATTTTCTGTAGATTGATAAGCCTGGCTGGCTGGAAATTAATAACCTGGAGTTCGTATCGGCCGGCCTCATTGCTCTCCTGCAGAGGAGGATGCCTTTCAACTCTGGTCCGATGGTAAAAAGCCCAGGTTTCCGCTCTTCCATCCCAGCCTCCCAGATTTTTTACAGCCCTTAGATCTACTACAGCTGCCCAGGGCACCAGATCGGAGAGCAGATAGGTCAGATCATAATCTCTCGCCGGTTTGACAGTAAGCTTATCATCCTTTTGAATCAGAATATGCTCTGTCAACCTGCTGAAAACTTCCTGAGCTTCTTCAGAAGATAGAGTTTCCGGGCTGCCGTAACCAAACTGCCGCTCAATAAATTCCTCCAGACTGCTAACACCGAAGATCGTCTGCCAGAGATAGCCGGATCCGCTGTCTGGGGCATCAAGGATAAGCAGCCTCAGCAGACTGTACTTAACATCCCTGGCTTCAATCTCCCTGCCGCTGGCAAATCTGTATCCAGAAGAAATTTTAAAAATATATTTTTTTCTGCCCTCCTCATCCTGTTCAATAGCCGGCAAATCAGCTGCCAGCTGAGGCTTTATCTCCTGGCTGTGATGATCATATTCAAAGAGGAAGTAGTAAAGTTCTGACAGCAGATAGCTCCTGTTCTGCTCCCAGCTATAGTGGGGATCAAGCCCGGTCCGGGGTACAGGAGCCAGAGCCTGAGATACTCTATCCTGAAGAGAAGGCACCTGAAAAGACGAGCTCTCAAATTTTACAGCTTCCTGATTGCCAGGAAAAGCATCTCCAGCCGAAACACCTTCAGCTGCCAATCCTGACAGCAGCAGAACCAGAGTCAGCAGCAGTATAAATACATTTACTTCTGATATTTTTCTGGAATGTGATTTATTGATCCGATAAGCGGCCATAAGAATCATTCCCTTCCTCTGCTATTTACAAGAGACTCCAGCAGCAGCTCGGCACTGGCAAGGTTGGTGGCCAGAGGAACATTATGAACATCACATACTCTGAGAAGAGCTGAAATATCTGGCTCGTGAGCCTGGGCTGTCAGGGGATCCCTCAGAAAAATAACAGCTGAAAGTTTCTCTCTGGCTACCTCAGCTCCAATCATCTGATCTCCACCCTTCGGACCCGAGACCATCCGGGTAATCTCAAGGCCGGTCTCCTCTTGAATTCTCTTTCCGGTGGTTCCTGTAGCTACAAGCTGACATCTGCTCAACTCATTCAGCCACCTGCGGACTAATTTTATCATATCAGGTTTCTTTTTATCATGGGCAATCAATGCTATTCTCATTAAGCTCCACCCTTACGACTGAGCCAGCCTTTCCAGGCCTTTTCAATTTTTTCTTCGAATTCCTTCCGGGTGCCATTATTTTTAATTACCAGATCTGCTCTTTTCATCTTCTCCTTTAGAGATAGCTGGGCCTTTATTCTTTTGAGAGCTTCCTCCCGATCCAGCCCATCTCTGTTTTTCAGCCTGGCAATCTGAAGCTCAAGCCGGGCTGAAATAACCCAGATTTCCTCGATCAGATTTTCCAGACCGGCCTCAAATAGCAATGGAGCCTCAAGTACAATTTTATTGCTATCTCGAGCCTTCTCAAGCCGCTTTTCAATCTCTGAAATGATATGAGGGTGGGTAATCTTTTCCAGCTGCTGGCGTTTATCCGGAGAAGAAAATACTATTCTACCGAGCCTCTGGCGATCAATTTTTCCCTCATCAGTCAGGATCGATCTGCCAAAAAAAGCTACAACATCAGGATAGGCTTCTCCCTCAGGCTCGAGCACCTCATGTGCTATTCTGTCAGCATCGATAACCTTAGCTCCTAGAGAAGCCAGGACTTCAGCTGCAGTGCTCTTGCCAGTCGCCACTCCTCCAGTTAATCCCAGGGCCATCTTTATCCCCCTTATTTCAGTAAAAATATTCTTTGCTGGTTTTTTTCCAGTAAACTGTCTTAGTTATCAGCTTAAATCAGATAAGACCGGCATATTTCAAAAGCCCTTGCCACATATTATTTTAAGGTAATTCCTGGCATTCCGGACAGTAATGGGTGGAGCGGCTTGCTATCCTGTCCTTGTTTATCTGGCAGCTGCAGCGAGGACACTTTTCACCATCCCTGCCGTATACCATGAGTCTTTCCTGAAAGCTGCCGGCTTCTCCCAGGGCATTTACATAATCGCTAAAAGAAGTCCCGCTGAATTTAATTCCGGCCTTAAGCACCTGATCTATACTCTGATAAAGTTTGTCCATTTCCTCCCGGGAGAGTTCATCTGCCGGACGGGCGGGATGAATACTGGCCCGATAGAGAGCTTCATCAGCATAGATATTTCCCAGCCCGGCAATTTTTTTCTGATCAAGCAGCAGGGCTTTGATTGCCCTGCCGCTTCTTTTAAGAATTTTCCGGAAGACTTCAGGAGAAAATTCCGAACTTAAAGGTTCTGGGCCCAGCCCGGCAAAACCTCCAGCCTTTTCAGGGCTGTCTCTGTCTATCAGATACATGCGTCCAAACTTGCGGACATTGTTGAATCTCAGGTCCACTCCCTCTTTAAATCTCAGAATAACATGGGTGTGGCTCTCTATCTCCTCTTCTCTCATTTTCAGTAAAAGCTTACCGGTCATTCTGAGATGAATAATTAGCTGAAGATTGCTGTTGAGTTCCAGAATTAGATATTTACCCCGACGGCCCATGGCTGTTATCTTTCTCTCAAGCAGCCCCTCTCTAAATTCTTCAGGGTCCTCCGGATAACCGATAATCATCTCTTCCCGGATTTCAACACCTGCAATTGTTTTGCCGCAAAGTACATCTCTTAATCCTCTCACAATGGTTTCTACTTCCGGTAATTCCGGCATTTCAATCACCCCGTCCTCTCTCCTGTCTAAAATTAGCCTTATCAAGTTCATTTTATTGCCGGACTGTTTTTTCAGGTTATACTGTATTTTTCTTTGTCCTTCCAGTTAGAACCAACCTCCAGATCCACTATCAGAGGAACAGCTATTTCGTAGGCTCCCTCCATTTCAGTTTTAATAACCGGAGCAATATCCTCAAGTTCTTTTCGGGGCACTTCCAGCACCAGTTCATCGTGAACCTGGAGCAGCAGCCTGCTCTCCCATTCAGCCTCCTTCAGACAGCGATGGACCCTGTTCATGGCTATCTTCATGATGTCTGCTGCACTGCCCTGGATTGGAGTATTAATGGCCGTCCTTTCGGCAAAGGAGCGGCGATGATAATTCTGGCTTTTGATCTCAGGTATGTATCTTCTCCTATTCAGGATGGTGGTAACAAAGCCCTTCTCCCGGGCCTCTTGACAGATATTATCCATGTATTCTCTAACACCGGAAAATCTGGTGAAATATTTTTCAATGTACTCTTCAGCTTCCTGCCGGCTGATATCCAGGTCATCTGCCAGTCGGTAAGCACTCATCCCGTAGGCAAGGCCAAAATTTATTACCTTGGCCTTGCGCCTCATATTACCGGTTACCTTCTCTGAATCTACCTCAAAGATGCCCCGGGCGGTTTCATTATGGATATCCCCTCCCTGGAGGTAGGTATCCAGCAAATTTTCATCCTGGCTGATATGGGCTAATATTCTAAGTTCAATCTGGGAATAATCAGCTGCCAGTAGAACCCAGTCTTCATCCTGGGGAACAAAAGCTCTTCTGATTTCCCGCCCCTCCTCGCTGCGAATCGGGATATTCTGGAGATTGGGATTGGTGCTTGAAAGCCTGCCGGTGGCGGTAACCATCTGATTAAAGCTGGTATGGAGCCTGCCGGTCTGGGGATTCACCAGTGGAGGAAGAGCTTCCAGATAGGTAGATTTCAGCTTGGACCAGTGGCGGTACTCAATTATCAGAGGAACAATCTCATGCTGATCTTCCAGCTTCTCCAGCACCGATATGCTGGTGGAATACCCGGTTTTAGTCTTCTTTATTACCGGTAAGCCCAGTTTTTCAAAAAGAATTTCGCCCACCTGTTTGGGAGAATTTAGATTGAATTCCTCGCCTGCCAGACTGTGAGCTTTGCTGACCATTTCTTCAATCCTCCCGGACCATTTCTGGCTCAGTTCTTCCAGATAATCACAGTCCAGCCTGATACCATTAAGCTCCATGGCTGCCAGGGGGTAAAGAAGAGGAATTTCAATCTCCCGGTATAGTTCATCCAGTTCATTATTTTCAAGCTTTGAGATAAGAATCTGCTCCAGATGCCGCTGCCTGGTAAGAACAAGTGCCAGCAGTTCCTGCTGCTCCAGGTCCTCCTGAATCACTACCTCCAGTTCTGACTCCAGCAGAGTTTTAAGATCGGGAACAGTACTGGAAGGTTCCAGCAGATAACTGGCCAGCCGGGATTCAAACTTAATATTTGAGATCTCCACTCCCGCTTTGCCGGCCTCAATTAAAGCCTCTTTTCCCCTGACTGTTCTTTTAACTATTGTTTTTTCTTCCAGAAGATCTGCAAACTCTTCTATCTCATCTGATTCCAGGGAATAGACCTTCTTTTCATCCGGACTTAACAGCAGTCTGCCTCTGCTCTTCACCGGCATCGAGTAATCTTCATGGTATACAGCCAGATTGAGAAAACCTGTCTCCAGGGTTTTCTCACGTAGTTCCTCCCTGTCTTGCTCGGTTAGATTCTCAACCAGGTTATAGTCCTCGGCAGTTAATTCCAGCCGGTCTGCTTCAAAACGGTCCAGCAGACTGTTAAACTCCAGCCGGGAGAACAGCTCATAAATTCTGCCCTCTTGATAATCTCCCCACTTGCAGCAGTCGGTGTCAAATTCCACCGGAACATCAGTTGCGATTCTCCCCAGCTCTCTGCTCATCAGGGCCTGTTCGGAGTTCTTTCTCAGGTTCTCCCGGCGTTTTTTGCCAGAAACCTCCTCTATATTGTCAAGAATGGTGTCCAGATCTTTAAATTCCTTGAGCAGCGTCTTGGCGGTCTTTTTTCCAATCCCCGGCACGCCGGGAATGTTATCGGAACTGTCACCCATCAGACCTTTCCTATCAATCAGCTGTTCTGGCTCGAGTTCATAATCCTCTCTGACTCTGGATAAATCGTAGGTTACAATATCACTGAGCCCCTTTCTGGTATACATTATCTCTATATTATCCTCTACCAGCTGCAGGGCATCTCTATCACCGGTAATTATGACAACTTTAAAACCCCGGGAGGAAGCCTGCTTTGCCAGAGTACCAATGATATCATCGGCCTCATAGCCCTCTTTTTCATAGATAGGAATATTAAATTCCTCCAGCACTTCCCTGATCAGGGCAAACTGCGGCTTAAGTTCCTCGGGAGTTTCTTTCCTGTCAGCCTTATAATCCTCATAGGCTTCATGGCGAAAGGTTGGAGCTTCCTTATCAAAAGCCGCCGCCAGCATATCAGGTTCTTTATCATCAATTAGGCTTAAAAGCATCCTGGTAAAACCATAAACTGAATTGGTATACTCTCCTGCCGAATTTGTCAGCAGAGGCAGGGCATAAAAGGCCCGGTGAGCTAGACTGTAGGTATCTACCAGATATATTGTCTTTCTTGATTTATCCTTTTCTGATTTATCCTTTTCAGCTGCCACTCAATACCAGCTCCCTAATTAAATTCAACGCTGCTTTTTAATTAATTAAATTTAAAATATTTGATTTTATATTGCTCTTTTAATTTTATATAGCTCTTTTATATAATTTCCTGATAAAACCTGAAATACCTCCCTCCAGGAGATAAAGTTTACTGCCGTTCCAGCCAAAAACCACCTCACCGTCTTCATCAGTTCTGAAAACCTGAATATTTCTATCTTCCAGCCTGGCAATTACTTCAGGGGCGGGATGGAAAATATTATTTTTACCTGCCTGGATTACTGCCACAGCGGGATCAACAATTTTAAGAAAATCTGCACTGCTGGAAGTAGCACTTCCATGATGGGCAACCTTTAAAATATCCACCCTATTCAGCAGACTCTGTCTGACAAGTTGAGCTTCAGTTTCGCTTTCAATATCTCCAGTAAAAAGAATTTTTAACCCCTTCAAATTAACTTCAAAAACCAGCGATAAATTATTAAAGCTGCCCAGCAGAAACTCCTCTCTGGGGTGTAAAATATCAATTGTTATCCCACCTGCCCTGATCATATCCCCCCGATGAACTTTTCGATGATCAATTCCGAGATATTCAATAATCTCGAGAAGTTTTAAGTAACTTTGCGCCCTGCTTTCAACCCCGGTAGTAAAAAAATAAAAAACAGGAAATTCTTCCAGTACCTGAATTAAACCGCCATAATGATCAAGATGAGGATGGGTGAGAAAAACAGCTGATAGATTTCTAACACCAGCTGATTTTAAATAACGATTGAGCTTATAATTCTGCTCCTGCTGGGGAAAACCTCCATCTATAAGAATATCATAACCGCCAGGGTCGCGCAATAAAATTGCATCCCCCTGACCAACATCGATAAAGTGAATTTCAAAGCTTTCAATATGGTTCAGAGGGAATAAAAGCTGGATTATAAGAAAAGTAAAAATAAAGAAAACAATAAACAGCAGTCCTGTCTTCTTTATTTTAAAAATTTCTTCCTTTATCATAGAAGCCTTCCCCTTAAATCGGTTGTTAAATTTAGCAACTAATTCTCATCATTTATTTTTATAGTTTTAATTATA
>SLJX01000167.1 GCA_007134885.1 Halanaerobiaceae bacterium | reverse complement strand
GATTAAAGGCACCCCCCAAAAATTATGAGTGCCTTTTACTGTGAACCAAATTTTAATTGGCCTGCTCAAAATCTATCATTAAATTTTTTAGCTCTTCAGAGAGCAAAATATATCTTCAGAGAAGAAATCTCCTCCCAGGCAATATTTTCCCCTGGTGATATTTTACCTATTTCTTTTCCAGATCCTGCCGGCTTCCTGAGTGTATTCACTGTATTCCAGACATTCTGAGAAAATTTCTGCCATTAGTTTTACTTTTCTGCTCTCAATCTCCTCCAGGTAAAGACTGCCTCTTAATATTCTCTCAATTTCCAGAGCAGCTTTTTCTAAAGCTGGCAAATTTCTGCTATTTCTGCTTTCTTTTAAATCACTCAGGGTAAAATCATCGCCATAAAGAGCAAATTTTTCTCTGAGCTTCCTCTCTAAAAGCTGCTGGAATAATATCTTCTTGAGCTCCTTCTTCACATTCAGAGGAATATACCGGTCAGCAAAAGTGCTATGCAGTTCCTTATCAAAATTATTGTATATATTATTGATTCTGCCCCTCTCCAGTGAGGCATCAAGCCTTGCCACCATCTCAGCCAGCTGCTCCTCGGTAAAATTTCTCTCGGCCCGGGTTATTTTATCCTTCAATCTGATCAGAAACCAGCCCAGATTTTCAGTCATCTCCTCCAGGCTTTTTTCCAGGTCCAGAATTCCAGAACTGTCTTTTTCCCTGAGAGCCTCCAGAGAAGAAAGCATCTTTTCTACTCCCCGGTTTATTATTAGTGCCTGCAACTCTTCCCGGTTTTGAGTTTTTAAAGATCTTATATCCACAGAATTATTCCAGGCAGCCAAAATAAAGAAAAATAGCTCTCTAATCAGATCCAGCCGCTGAAGATTCCCAGCAGCCCGCTGCCAGACCTGCCAATCCTTTTTAATCCGGGGCAGAAGACGACTCTCGGCAGGAAGAGTTTCAAATTCAATTTTATCTCCGGTGAAAATAAAGGTGATTAAAACCAGAAAACGGTACATGCTGTCCATCTGATTGTTTATTAACTCTTCCCGGCTCTTTTTTTGCTTAAACAGGGTTAGATTAACAATAATTCACCTCCCACTATCTTTGTTTGCTTGAGGCAATATCTATGATACCAATAACTATGAGGCCATTATCAATCTCAAAATTTACTGTTCCAGATTCATAAAGATCCAGACATCATTTTTCTCTCTAATTTCCTCGACCTCTTCTGGTGTTATGTCAAACTTCCCGGCTATTTCAACGGTAATAGCCTCGCTGTCGGGAAAATCGTGCCCCTCCACTTCCATTATCAGCTCTTCATCCACCGGCTCACCGGCTGTTATTGCCTGATTTATTTCCTGCCTCAGGTCAAACCAGGCTGCCCAGATACTTACCTCTTCCTCTGAGAGCTGGCTATCCCAGTCCTTGGCTCTCAAGCTCCAGAAATACTCCATTTTTTCATAATCCCCGGCCTCAACTTCAGCAACCCGGCTGCCATCACCATAGGGGGCATAAACCGCCTGTCCCAGGGTATAATCCAGGCGCCTGTGGTATTCCTCGTGGTCATAATAGCTGACAGCAAATCCATTAAACTCCAGTTCATCTTTGGCCTTTTCCACAATTTTAATTGAGGTATGCTGCAGCTCCTCATAACTGGCCGACTCTTCCACCAATACATGATAGAGATATCTTTTAACATCATTATGATGGGCTTCTTCTCGCTCCAGGATTTGATAATCAATTACCAGGGATTCATCCATTTCAATTTCTTCTCCTCCATTGCCGTAAATAAATATACCTATTACCATTACGGCCAGAAACACAATAAAAATTTCAGTCATTCTATTCCTTTTTTTTGCCGGCATAATTAATTCCCCCGCTAAAAATTGCTATTAGTAATCTTCTTTCCCTGACAAATCAGCATATCCGGGAAAGCCATAAGCTGATTCCGCCTGCTTAATCGCCCGGATAATTGCTCTGGTAGCTGCTTCCACCCCCAGAGCAGCCAGCAAACTCAGGTCAGCCTCAACCGGACCCCGGGCCAGAACAAATATCGTATCTCCATCCAGCATGGTATGAGAAGGCCTGACAGTCCTGGCAACAGCATCCTGACATATACCGGCCATCCGGGAGGCTCCTGCAGGTGAGAGCCTGGCATTGGTAAAAACAGCTGCCAGAACTGTATTACCGGAAGTAAAATTACCGGCCTCCTGGGCAGCTGCCAGCCTGATAAAGGCTTCCCCGTCCCCTTCAGCCAGCAGTTCATCCCGGCCCTTCTTATTAATTCTGGCTCCGGCTATCAGCCTGCCGCTTTCGGGATCATAAACATCTCCCAGACAGTTCACCGCAGCTAGAGCCCCTATTTTTACTTCACCCAGCCGGTAGATAAACTGTCCGACACCGCCCTTCATCGCATTTTCCTGGCCAGCATATTTGCCGACTGTGGCACCTGTTCCGGCACCATAGTTGCCATTTAACTGCTGGTCGGAAGCTGCTTTCAGACAGGCCTGATAACCCATTTTTCGCTCCGGCCGGACTTTACCTTCGCCGCAGTTTAAATCAAAGAGCACTGCGGCAGGTACCAGTGGTACGGAAAATTCACCAGCAGCAAATCCTGAGCCCCTCTCCTCCAGATATTTCACAATCCCATCAGCTGCTGCCAGACCGAAGGCGCTTCCCCCGGTCAATAAAACTGCATTAATTTTCTCTGCCAGATTCCCCGGTTTAAGCAGATCCGTTTCCCTGGTTCCCGGAGCACCGCCCCTGACATCTACACCACCTACAGCACCATCTTCAGGAATTACTACCGAACAGCCCGTTCCGGCTCTGCTGTCCTGAGCATGACCGATCCTAAAGCCCTCCATTTCTGTCAGAGAAATCTCCTCTAAATCTTCCATCTTATTTTACCTCCTCTATTTAACTGTCCCGATGTTATTTGCCAGAATAATTCTAAAATGCTGCTGGCTGGTTTCTAAAATACTGTTGGCTGGAGCTCTAGATTTATTCTATCACCAGCCGGCAAATATTTCTAGTAAAAAAACGGGTGGCTGCTAACCACCCGCCCGAAATGCATTTTATCAAATTTCAATTTTCTGATATAATTCTTCCTGCTTTTTCTTATTTATATCATACTTATCTATATCATACGCCATATGATGCTGCACTATCGAGCTGTTTATCTCTTCCTTTACTGAAAATATTTATTCAGAGCTTTACCGGGCTCTCCGGCAAAACCGCAGCGCTTTAAAGTCCTGGCAATTGCTGCCAGGGTGGAAATAATAATATGCTGATCAATATTGCCCATATGCCCCAGACGGAAAAGTTTACCGGCATATTCTCCCAGTCCGCCTGCCACTACCACACCCTCCTCGACCAGCTTCTCTCTAAATTCCTCATCATCGATTCCCTCCGGATAAAGAACATTAGAGAGAGTAACTGCCCTGCAGTGCTTTTCAGCCAGAAGTCCAAATCCCATTTCCAGGAGAGTATCCTGAATAATTCGGGCATCCTGGCGGTGCCTGGTGAACCTTGCTTCCAGGCCTTCATCTTTGATAATCCTGAGAGACTCCTGCAGAGCCCAGACCAGATTTACAGCCGGTGTGGCAAAATATTTTCCCGGGTCGTGCATAATTGGCAGCCATTTATCAAAATCCACATAATATTCTCGAATCTGCCCCAGTTCCTTTCTCCGTTCCATAGCCCGCGGACCTGCCCAGACTATGGCCAGTCCCGGCGGCACCCCAAAGGCTTTCTGAGAACCAGTCAGCAGAATATCGATATTCATAGGGTCAACATACTCTCTCTCGGCAGCAGTGGCACAGACCCCATCTACAATATAAAGGGTGTCACTAGCTGAACCAATAATTTCTCCGATCTCTTCAACGGGTGCCTTAACCCCGGTGGAAGTATCAACATGAGTAACCAGCACTGCCCGGTAATCATTCTTTGCCAGAGCCTCTTCAATCCGGGCTGGATCAACTATACTACCCCATTCGGATTGTAAAATATCATAATCGTAACCTTTTCTTTCGCAGATTTCTCCAAAACGGTCACCGAAGTAACCATGAGTTACCAGCAGAACCTTCTCCCCGGTTTTTATCAGATTGCTGACTGCCATTTCCATGGCCAGGGTGCCGCTTCCTGGAACTACAAAAACCTCTCCCTTTGTCTGCCAGAGAGATTTTAAGTCTGCCAGCACCTCTTTAAAATCCCTAACAAAATCCGGGTCTTTAAAAGCGGCAGTCTTGCGTCCCATTTCTCGCTGAATGGAAGGCACCACCGGTGTGGGTCCGGGTATCATAACCAGCTTTTCATTTTTCATAAGTATCACCTCGAAACCATATTTTTTATCTTAAATAACTGCTGACCTATTCATGACTCTCTTATCTCCCGGCGGGAGACAAAAATTTGCCTTGATCCCTATCCTAATCATGATCTAACTTAGCCAGTTCCATATATTTGATTCTTCCAGCAGAAAGGCTGTACCCACCTGTTAAAAAAGACGGGCACAGCCTGGAAACTTCTCAAACTTTCCTGGCATTAATCACTGCTTTCCGGAACTTCTTCTTGAGGCTTAATTAATCCAAAGGCCATTTTGACCAGTACAATTGCCATGACAAATAAAACCAGAGCAATAATTGCCAGAATATAATTGGCAGCTACCAGATTATCCCGGAAAACAAAAATCAGCGCTACCAGGGTAACGGCAAACATAAATACCATCGGAATAACAACATGAATATTTTTTATCCCACGGCTGGCCAGCCAGACAGCCAGAGAGAGCAGAGCCAGTGCTGCCAGCAGCTGATTGGCCGAGCCAAAGATAGGCCAGATTACATCCCAGGCTCCGGTGAAAGCCAGGGCAGCAGCGAAAAGCAGGGTAACCAGAGTGGCAAAGAATCTGCTGCCCAGTACCCCTTGTTCTCCCTCTCTTTCTGCTTCCTCAGGGACAAAATATTCCTGAAAAATATATCTACCCAGCCGGGTAGCGGTGTCCAGGGTAGTCATGGCAAAGGCTGCTACCGTTAGGGTGCCGAATACCACTCCAATCTCTGCAGGTATTCCCAGGAAACCGAGAAAAACACCAACACCATTAGCAAAGAGCAGCACCGGGCCGCCCTCGGCAATCAGGGCAGAAGCTTCTCCACTGGTAAATACAGCAGCTGCCAGCAGAGCAACTGTGGCCAGGGTGCATTCCAGCAGCATACCGCCATAGCCAATAGTCTTGCTGTCCGATTCCTTATCAAGCTGCTTGGAGGTTGTTCCTGATGAGACCAGAGAATGAAAACCAGAGATCGCTCCGCAGGCTACCGTGACAAAGAGAATGGGGAAGAGATAACCTAATTCAGTCTGGAAGGAGGTAAAACCTGCCAGCTCCAGTCCGGGATTGCCTACCAGAATCCCGATAAATGTACCTATTAACATGGCATAAAGGAGAAATGATAATAAAAAATCTCTGGGCTGTAGCAGAATCCAGACCGGGGTAACCGAAGCGATGAAGGTATAGATCACAAATATCCAGAGCCAGGTATTGAAGGGAATTGCCAGCGGCAGGTTCAAACCAACAGCTACTGCCACAACCACTATGACAATTCCTATTAGCATCTGCAGGGGCATAGACAGTTTAGTGCGGTGCCGGAAAAGACCGAAGGCAATTGCCATAGCAATCAGGATTACTTCAGCTGTTGCTGCCTCCGGAGTGCTGACAAAGGCGTTTGCTACAACATTCATAAAGGCAGCAATAATCAATACCAGAGTCAGCCAGGCAAAAATGCTGAAAAGCTGTTTGCCGCTGTAACCGACATTTTTCTCAATTACCTGAGCTATTGACCTGCCTCCATGGCGGACCGAACTGAAGATAGAGCCCATATCATGTACAGCGCCAATAAAAATTCCGCCTAAAATTATCCAGAGCATAACAGGAAACCAGCCGAACTGCGAAGCAGCTACCGGTCCAATGATCGGTGCAGCTCCGGCAATAGAAGCAAAGTGATGGCCCAGCAGGACAGGTTTTTTAGCCGGAACATAATCAATCCCGTCCTTTTTCTCATGAGCTGGAGTCAGCTGTTTGTCGTCCATTCCCCATTTACTCGTTAATCTTCTGGCATATGTTAAATAAGCTACTAGAAAACAGATCACGGCAACAAGCATGATCCACATGGAACCCATTTTGGTTGATCCCCCCTTAAATATTCTTCAAATTCCGGTTTGAAATAGCTATTCTTAATTCATCTGAAGACTAGTTATCAGAGCGGGGACTGAGTGTAAGCCGGCTGTCAGATTGATAATATTTTCTTAAAATTCTAATATTTCATCCAATTACAAAACATCACCTCCTCTGCAAAAATTTTAAAAACATAAAACAAATAAGAAGGTCTATGCTTTTTACGCTTCTGTTAATATTATAACTTAATTAAGAATATTATTGCAAGTTTGCTATCAAAAATTTTCAGCCAATTGCCATAATATACAGCCATCCTCAATCCCAATTTATTGATAAATCACATTTCTTCCCGCATTTACAGAAATATGACCGCTGCTAATATAGCTTTCAATTGTCGCCCTGTCATTTAGAAAAAAAACATTGCCATTTTGAGCATTAATATCCATCCGGGCAGCTCCATAGATGCCGTCATCAAGCCTGACAGTAATATCACCTGATCTGGAGCTTATATTTACAGTTGCATTGCCGGCTATCCTTCCCCGGAAGATGGCCATGATATCTCCTCTCTCTGTGCGGAGATCAACCTCAGCACCCCCGGTAATTTCCTGAAATTCCCGATGAATGCTGTCCCGGCCTTCTCCTCTTACTTCTACTCTTTCCTGAGCAGCAATCCTATCTTCCTCTCTGGTGTCTTCAAAATGATCACCAAAAATATCAGGCATCCCCAGGCCAATCAGGAGAAAAATCAAAAGCACCGCAATGATTTTTTCCATCATAATCCGCCCTTTCTTTATTTTTAAAGATAATAAAATTAAATTTTTAAAGATAATTAAATAAAGATAGGCTCATTAGATTCATTATTTAGATTCATTATTTTACATATAGTGAATTTTATAATTGCACTGCATAAAGTCGATATCATTAAAATTTCGAAATTATTATCCCCGTCATATCAGCCATCCTGTCAATCAAATAGCCAGTAAAATGACTTTTCGCAGTGGAACAATTTTATTCTATTTGCCTATCTATTTCCTAAAAAGCTTATCATATCTAATTTTATTTTACCACTAAATTAACCACATTCAAAGCCCATAACCTGTTTTAAGCCTGTTTTTATTTTATTTATGTCTTTTTTCCCATTCCTCTCGCATAATGATGTTTTTATTGTCCGTCAAAAGATCAGTGGCCAGAATTCCCTCAAGATGGTCGATTTCATGCTGAAATAACTCTGAAAGATCATCATCGAAGGTTCTAATATTTTCTTCACCGGATTCAGACCAATATTTAACCTTTATGCTCCTGTGCCTTGAAACCCTGACAAAAAAGGCAATATCAAAACTGAAACAGCTGTCCCAGACTTGAAATTTCTCCTGACTTCTCCAGATAATTTCAGGATTAACCATAACTATTTCTTCCTCCGGCAGATTGCAATAAATCACTCTTCTCTGACAGCCAATTTGGGGGGCCGCCAGAGCCCTGCCAATTTCTTTCTTCTCCTGGAGATGAATCAGGGTATCCCTGAGATCTTTCACAACAGTGTTCAGCTCTTCCCCAAAACTTTTAAATTCTTCCGACCTTTCCCTCAAGGCTGGATTGCCCAGCAGAACAACCTCTCTGACTGCCATTTTTTCAGCTCCTTCATAGTTCATTACTCCAGAATTGCGGTAAATAAATTTTCCCCTTAAATTAAAATCTTATTATCTTATTTCTCCTCTTTGCTTGTTTGTTGCCGGGATTGTTAATACTGCATCTCAACCTGCTTCTACATCAGCTTCTGCACCTGCTTCAAGCCATTGAATATTTTAAAATTCCTGATGGTCTTTTTTATAATTACTCCGACTGCTTCAGCCGATTATAAACCTGAAACATCTGAAAAAACTAACCCTGCTGCAGAGCCAGGCTGACTGCCTGTCTGGCATGCAGCTTCATAGTATCAAAAATGGGAATTTCAAACTCCCTATCTTCAAGCAGCAGAGGCAGCTCGGTGCAGCCCAGAATTATGCCTTCAACTTCCGGAAGATTCCCAATTATCCTGATTAACTTATCCCGGGAGGACTCTTTAATTATCCCGGAAATCAACTCCTGATAAAT
>SLJX01000044.1 GCA_007134885.1 Halanaerobiaceae bacterium | reverse complement strand
ATAAAAATTTTGTTCTATTATACATTAAAATATACATTAAAAACATTGTACAGCATATTAATAAAAATTTCCAGCCATTTTAATTCTTTTCCCGGCGAATTCATTTACCTATTTCCCTGCTTACCTGCGAGTTTAATTATCTCTTTGCCCGTGAATTTATCTCTTTACGGACAGAAAACTTGTTTGTAATGTATTCGCAAATTCTGAATTTTACAATACCACCATTCAATGAATTATTTTCATCCTGCTCAACTTGACCGGAACATCGGCACCTATTATCCGAAAAAATAAATCAACCAAAATAAACCCTCAGATTCTCTCATACTTTCTTTGAAGCACACCAGTTAATGAAAAATTTATCTTGAAAAATAGCAGGTAAATTTTTCATGTGTTGTTGTGCCCCAGAGGGGCATGGCGGTTTATCTTGAAAATACGCCATATTATTTTCATGTATTGTTGTGCCCTGGAGGGGCATGGTGGTTTGCCTGTTAATTTTTCAAGATAAGCTGCCATAACAAAATCCTGTCTCGCAAAAATCTTTAATCCATAAAAAATCAACAAAAACTAAAAAAACTCCCCATGGTGGGAAGCCTGGGGAGTCAAAAAAACCATATAAGGCATATAAACCAGAAACACTATTAAAATTTGGAGAAGCCCTTGAAGCTAAAGAAACTGGAAAAGCTAGAAAACCTTAACTCCATCTCAAAACCAACTTATCGCCACTCCAACGAACACCAGCCCTATAAATCGCTAATTACTAATTTTCTCCTTCTCTCACCACAATCTTGCGAAAATCACCACTCGAGGATAAATTATCGATCTCAATCAAAAGTTCTCCCGGGCTGTCAACAGCAATCCTGGCAAACATCATGCCCCGGCCGACAATATCTTCATTGTTAACCCTGTCACCGGAATTAATTACCTCAATCGCCATCTCGGGAACAGAAATACTGCTGCTAAAAGAGTATCGCTCATCCACATCAAGCCCTCCGGAACCGGCCAGTAAGGCAATAGCCCAGTCCTGAAAAACTTCGTTGAAATCCTTACCGGCATAACCGGCAATTGCTTCTTTTGGTGCCCGCGAGGAAGTGCTAATCTCTCTGATTATTCCTTTCCCAAATCTATCATAGAGATAACGGGCAAACATATAACTTGCCCCGTAATCAGCCAGTCTCGAGCCCCAGTTAACCAGAGAAGTTTCCGCCGGTCTGCGGGCAAAGGAATTTACTCCTCCAGTTCTAACTCCCTGCTGATAGCCAAAACCAGCAATATCCATCGCCAGCTCCGAAAAACCTTCATTGATCCAGAGATTGTAGCCCGATCTGCCCGAAAGCACCTTTTCGTTGTAATACAGCATATGCTGATACTCATGAGCAATTATCCCGGCCAGCAGCTCTTTTCTGGTGGTGCTGGTAGGATCAGCATAAACAAACTTTCCTTCGTTGGAATATCTATATCCCTCACTGGAATAGAGATCCGCCGAATTATAGTAGCCGCCCGGCTCAAAGGAAGCCAGCACTATATTAACCCTGCTGTCAGCAGTTTGCAGAATGGGGAATTCTCCGGATTCCGGCTCCCTGCCAAAGTAATCTTTTATATCATCCCGATAACCTTCAAACTCGGCCAGGAGAAAATCAATCTCCTGATCACTGATATCCGCAGAGTCCCCGGCCCATATCAGCGCCTTCTCACTTTTGTTTCTCAGCTCCAGTTCCTTCTCCACGAAATAGTCAGCAACATCTCTCTCGCTCCTGACCCAGAAATCAACCCGATCTCCAATCTCGTATTCCGGCTTTTTCTCCAGTACCCCTGCTTTACTTCGGGTTTCAGCCGTAACCTCATCGTGCTTGGCCAGCGTTTCCTGTTCAAGCTTTTTCAAATAATCCAGTGACTCATCATCAGCTGACAGGCTCCCGGCAGATAAGTCAGATAAATCCCCCGCCGATTTGCTGGAACTGCCAGAATCATCGCCAGCCCCACCACTACTACCATCGCCAGCCTCACCACTGCTACCACTGCCATCGTCTCCAATGCCGTCCTCACCGGTAAATGCCGTCAAAAAGCTTCCGGCAGCATGCTTCGCTCCCGAATCATCCCGGGAGAAAAGAATGGTATAAACATATTCATCGCCATTAAGTTCCGGTACAGAAATCGAATTATAGCCGGCCGAAAGGTCATAATAAGCTATCTGTTCAACCGGTGCCTTTTCAAATTCTCCCTCAATCTTCTGAATGAAACTTGAACCCCTGATTTCCGGGGTCTCATTGGCTGACAGCCTATCAACCCGGCTCTGGCTGTTAATTTCCAGAAAAACACCTCTGGCATTCACTATAATATTGTCCACCAGACTGCCGCCAAGCTTGACCATGGCATTATCAGCATCTGCAGTAAGATTGATGCTGACAGCTTCACTATTATTCAGGAAAAATCCTCCGCTGCCAGGCTGGCTGCCGGCCGAATCAATCTGCACGTTTTTCAGGCTGGAATCAGCAACCTCAACTTCTCCTGAAGCCGTTACATCAACATATAGAGTTCCGGCTACTCTCAGGTTCTCAATTTCAATCTTGATGGTGCTGCTGCCGTTCCCCAGAACTAAATCACCCTCAAGCCGGTAACCTTTGCCCTCTATCCTGACATCTCTTGCTGCTTTATATTTAACATCACCATTTTTAGATGTAACATCACCATTATAGGTTAAGTCACCATCAGCTGCCCCATCATCTGATTCATCATCATAATCTGACCCATCGCCATCAGCTGAACCATCAACCTCAGATGATCTTCTGATATCATCAGCAAGTATAATTCTTTTAATGTGACTATCCTGTAAAGCCGCCTGAAATTCTGCCCCGTTCTCCACAATTTTAAAGTCATAATCTTCCTCCGGTCCCGACACCGCACCCGGACCGCTGCTGTTGCTGCAGGCCCCAGCACTAAGCAAAAATATTATTAATAAAATCAAACCGCCAATTTTTTTTATTCTGCTGATATCCTTAATTTCCATATTCATTTTAAAACCCTCCTGCTGCCCAAATTGCAAATAAGTTAGCATAGAGAATAATTTTAGATTAAATTACTCTCTACTTTAAAATTTAAAAACTAAATTTAGTAGAGTTAATATTTTGGGTTATATTATGGAGGGTTTTAAAAAATAAAAAGCCACTCCGAAGAGTGGCTGAGTAATAACAACTAATCTACCCCTCCGGTAGCCGAACCACCCGACCTCAATCGGGTATCTAGCTTTGCGTCCCTGCCTCACAACAGGTTTGCCCTTATCAAAAGGTTAAACATTTTATTAAAGCACTAATATTATATTAAAAACTTATTGAGCCTTTTCTCATAGACCAGTTTCACACTTACAAGCATCATCCCTTTAAAAACATTTTTAAACATTTATTAAACAATGATGTATTAAGCTTTAAACATTATATTAAACAATGAGATATTAAGCAGTAAAGTATTTATTAAGCCTTAATTAACCACCTAAAAGTAAATAACCTTTAACAAGTTAAGTATATAATGCTTTGCCTTCGATTACAATGGGATAATAGTCGTGTTTTTAATCCAGGAAAAGTTAGACAATCAAAATCCCTGAAGCGAAATCAACTTACCCAAAATATTCCCCGGTTAACCAAAATATGTTTCTGTCACCTAAAAACAAAAAAGCCCCGCCGGTTAAAGCAGGGCTTTTATCTTCCAGATCATTTTCCTATTATATAGCTCCTGTTAGGCCCAATTCCGGACCTAATATGGGGCCCAATATACATGCAATACTAACAAAAAAACCAGCCGGTCCACTTAACAGGCCCGGCTGGTTATAGTTACATGGTTATCTTTATCTAATCTCAGGTTATTTATCAGTTGAGCCAGTTTAGAATGAGATGCTTATACCAGCATTGATTTCCCGAGTCTGCCAGTCAGAGCAGTCAAACTCTATTGCACCTTCGGCAAAGTTAAACATCGTCTCGGTATAGTCAGCGACAAAGCTGATATCTTCAACTATCACATAATCTACACCAAAGACATTCTCTATCTTGCTGCCATCATAGAGAACATCAGGATCACTGGTGCCATCAAAGTCATAATCTCCCTCTTTCATGGTGAAGGAAAGATCGTTTGAGAGAGTCAGCCTGTCTCTGGCATAGGTCACGCCACCGCCAGCTCCCAGCTCGGAGCCGCTGGCATCTTCGCCAACAATGGTGGCATTGTACATGGTGTAATCCACATAGGCTCTCAGCAGCAGATTGGTCAGCAGTTCCATATCGGTAACTGCCAGGCCGCCACCAAAGGTTAGCTGATCAGAGTTCGGATCATAGCTCAGATTATCAGCCATTTCGGCATGAGCATTGAGACTTACATTATCAATTACTTCAAAGGCAGCGTCTCCACCAAAGATGGTCCATATTTCATCTTCATCAGATCTCATATTAACTTCAGCATCGGCATTTAATGTTAAGGGAGCTCTTTCGTAACTGAGACCGGCTAATATTTCATCAATGTCAACTCCGATACCGGCTCTGTGGATACGCTCAAAGCTGGCAGTTGCTTCCAAACCGTCAAAAAACAGTGGTATTCCTCCGCCAACCAGAACATTCCAGTCCATGTTGTCATCTGGCCAGGTGTAGGTGTTAAACTCCACATAACCTGAGGTCAGGAAGTCAAAGAGATCCTGATCGGCTCTCAGGCCAAAGGCCAGAGCATCGGGGCCAATGCCGTCGTCAAATTCATCAAAACCTACTGCACCAACTGTGAAGACAGAATCATCAGGATACAGAGGACTGAAGTTTTCATCCCGGAAACGGACATTACCGGTAATATCAGCAATACCTTCTAATTCTGCCAGAGCATTAGCTCTAACCAGCATTCCGGCAGCAAAATCTCCTTCAACGGCGCCTCCTACATCTTCATCGAAGGGATAGGAATAACCGAAGTCAACATCCAGTCCAAAGTCGCCAACATCTACACCCAGGTCAGCACCAAATACTGCTACATTACCATCAGCCATGAAGTCATACTGGTCGCTTCTCATGGCATAGGATCCACCAATAGTGATTCCAGCAATTTCGTGACTTGTGCTAAGACCTAAGAGGTAAAAATCATCTTCAATAGCTACAGTTTCATAAACCCATTCTTCTTCTTCGTCATCCCAGATAAAATCAGTTTCAACATCTGTTAAACCAACAGTATCGGTGTACTCACCAAAGAAGGTTTCGATACCAAAGGGATGATAATCAAAGGTAACTCCCTTGATAACTTCAGAATCCACAGCAAAATCTCGCTGGCTAACAGGATTTACCATAGAAAAACTAGCATCCCAGTTAGTAGCCGAAATTTCCAGCAGGCTGTCGGTCAGATCAAAGGTATCGTCATCAATCGAAATATCTATGGAAGCATCGAAAAGTTCAGTGTAAATGTCAAAGCCAAGACCTAGAGTCTGAGTAAATCCGGTGGTTCTAACCGGAGCAGGATAGTCATATTTTCCAGTCCAGCCAGCTAAATATCTATCAACAGTTATTGATTCCTTGATATTATACTGGGAAGGTACCTCGGCATTAAAGGCCAGAGGATTATCCTCTTCACCTTCAGCTACCAGCCAGTCTCTGACAAATGCAGCATACTCATCTGCTGAATCAAAGTTTACAACTTCATCTCCAATGATCAGCTGACTTGGCCATTCATCAACATAGAAGTAATCTGTTGCGGTATCAGTATATACCTGGCCATCTACCAGGTCCACATGTCTAAAATCTACACTGTACTCTCCCCTAAATATAAAGGGAGGATGTTCCAGAGCTTCTATCCGAGATTCCAGATCTTCAATCGTAGCCTGCATGGCAGCCTGCTCTTCCCGAACAATATACTCAAGTACATATTCCATGGCACCAAGTTCGGCGCCCAGCATGTCCAGCTCTTCCCGGAACTCTTCCCTCAGGGCAGCCAGCATATTCTGTACCTGCTGGGCCTGCGCTTCGGTCAGTTCATCAGGCAGCTCGGGCATAGCATCCGCAATCATAGCTTCCACTATGGCGGTGACATCCTGAACCTGTGCGGCGGTCAAACCGGCGGCCAGCTCGTCAACTTCATCCTGCAGATACCTCAGGTCGGATTCCACTGCTGCCAGCTCGGCATTAATATTATCAAGCGCTCTGGCAATAATCATTGCCATTTCATAACGGGTCATGCCTCTCTGGCCCTTATACTCACCATCGGGATAACCCTCAACGACACCAACTGCTTGCAGTTCTGCTACTGCTTCATAAGCCCAGTGATCTTCATCTACATCAGGAAAAGAACCCTGAACCGGAGCAGACAGCATTGTTACTGCCAGCAGTAAAACTATTGCGATTGTAATTTTTCTCATTTCGTATTTATCCCCCTTATTTCAATGTAATTCCTGTATTACTGTTCAATTCTTTTCTTGCTATATTACCGGGTTACTCGTTTGCCCCGTGGGGACTTCCGGGTCATGAGTTTCCTCGTTTCCTCAGCCCTTATTGTCCCGGTAGAGTGGTAACCCGCTGTCAGAATCTTACCATCTCTCTGCCTTCAGCTCGGGGGACACCTCCTTTCCGCTGATATTTTGGCTTGAAATGGTAAGATTTCAATATTAATAAAACCTGTGACAAGCCTAAATAATAAAACCTGTAACAAACCTAATACCTAAAAATATAATCTTTCATCGTTTATATATTATAATGAAAAGCCAGGAAAAATTCAAGGTGATTATCACAAATAACCAAAAATTCCTGCTTTCATTATTAAGATTAGCGATTTATGCTAAAACTCCTGCAAAAACTTAATTTTTTTCTTGTCAAAACATAACACTCATAACATTTTTGATTATATCATAGAGCAGCCGGGAAGTAAAGATGCAGTAAAGATTAAGATTATCAGTTAAATCTTTGCTAAACTGTTTTTTTCTGATTAATTGATTCATTTAATTGATTCATTTTAAAAAACCATTATTTTTAGCTGATTCTTTTTAGCTGTTTCTTTCCAGAAAACCATCTTTTAAGTAACGTTGTGCCAGCACCAGGGCCGCATAATGATCCAGGGGAACAGCCGGTTTCCAGTCCATAACCTGAAGCAATAATTTTTTTAGCTGACCTCCAGGATTATCCTCACGATAGAGTTTTCTGGCCTCGCTGGTACTCCCTTTCTCATCTACTAGCCCCAGTTTCAAATTCTCCAGACTCAAATCTTTCAGCTCCTTTTTTAATTCCTCCATCAACTCCCGGGAATAGGTGCCATTACCCAGCACAACAGCTTCCACATCTCGATTTTCTAGAATTTCAAACACCTCTGCTGCAGCTTCTTCCCTGACCAGTATCTTAAGCTGCACCTGCCTGCCTTCTTCGTCAACCAGTGCCAGCCCCACTTTATCCCGGCCCGGATCCAGCGCCAGAATCATAAAAAAGACCTCCAGTAACCCCAAATTTCGCTGATAAACCCCTATTAGCTGTTAAACTTATGAAAATAGTATAACAGATTATGCCTTTCGCCTTGGCTTTTGTCTTTGCTTTTGTCTTTGCCTTGGCTTTTACCTTTGGCTTAGCATTACACCTGCTTTGGCATTACACCAGTATATAATTACATTAATATTTTTATACATGAAAATTTTATACATGACATGAAAATTTTATACATAAAATGCAAACTAAACTATATACATGACACTAAAATGCTAAACTACTCAAATAAATATCAAGCTGTCATTTGCCAAATCTTAATCATGGCTATCAATGGCTGTCAAATCTATTCAGCATTTTACTTAATTAAACCACATAGAGTACCTGAAATAATCCTAACCGAATCGTAGTTTCTAGATTTAATCAGTAATCTGATTTTATTTCATAAAATCTGCATTAGAAATTGAACAAAACAAATTGAACAAGAAAAATTCTAATTCAAGTAAAGTTTCTATTCAAATAAAACTTCCGCTCCCTGAACTGACTTATTAGCCGCAAACTTAATTTTACTTTGAATGCAACACTGAACCACTGAATGCATGAATGCAATACTGAGCCGCTAAACCGCTATTTTTTTCTGATAATTGCAAAGATTGTGGCACAGCACACATAAGTTTCCAGCACGTAATACGAAAAAATTCTGCTTTTACGAAATAACTTTTCTGATATTTTCCTTAATAACCAGCAAAAAACATGTGTAACCTTTCTGATAATTTTCTTTTACGCCCAGAAAAAGTATGTGTATTGTGTCTGATAATTTTCCTTTACGTCCAGAAAAAACATGTGTAATGTGTCTGAAAACTTCAATTT
>SLJX01000084.1 GCA_007134885.1 Halanaerobiaceae bacterium | reverse complement strand
TGGGAAGTGTTTTAGTGGGAATATTTCTAGCTGTACCGCTGGGTCTTTTTGCCGGCTATTTCGGCGGGAAAGTGGACACCCTCATAAGAAGCCTTGCCGATTTAATGCTGGCTTTCCCTCCTTTTTTACTGGCTTTAAGTCTGATAGCGGTCATCGGTGTTGGCATGCAAAATGTTATGCTTTCTGTCGGCATCAGCACCATGCCAATTTATATCAGGCTGGTAAGGAGCGAGGTTTTTAAAATTAAAGAACAGGAATATGTGGAAGCTGCCCGGGCCCTGGGTAAAAACGATATTGGA
The DNA here is from genome assembly GCA_007134885.1 of Halanaerobiaceae bacterium. Lineage (GTDB taxonomy): Bacteria > Bacillota > Halanaerobiia > Halanaerobiales > Halarsenatibacteraceae > T1SED10-84. Next base: position 8,043 of record SLJX01000084.1, on the reverse strand, counting down.
ATCATTTTTTATCACATTTTAAGAAATGTATTTCCCATAATTATAGTTCAATCAACCCTTTATCTGGGAGTTGCTTTGCTCTACTCCTCCGGTCTGGGTTTTCTTGGTCTCGGCATCCAGCCCCCTCTTCCGGAGTGGGGTTCCATGCTGGGGCAGGGGCGTACCTATATTTTTTCCGCTCCCCATCTGACCTTTTTTCCCGGACTGGCAATATTCCTTGCCATTCTCGGTTTTAACCTTCTGGGAGATGGCCTGCGTGATGCCCTTGACCCCCATTTAAAAGGCGAATAAACCGACTTAATCTGGAAGTAAATTTAACTGCAAACTTGCAAACCTACAAACCTGCAGGACTGCAAACCTGCAAAACTACAGGACTGCAGACTTGCAAGCTTGATAACCTGCAAGAAAGACCAGGAACATCTTTTGCTGTTCTATCCCGGCTGGAAAATCGCATCAAGTTTACTCCGGATTGCCAATCACAGCCAGTTTTTATTCCGGTCAGTTAATCCCAGTCATCACCTATGCACTTGGCAATAATAACAGACTTATAACCTGCCAGCAACTCTACAAAATTAAAGCAATAAAGGAATCTGACAGAATATCTAGAATAATAATAAGGACAGCTAAGAAAAGATATTTTACTGAAATGTAGTTGAATATGCAATTGTTTAAGTCACCTGCCGAAGAATTTTAGCAGAGAGCAGTTATCTGTTAATCTGGTTAAGGCAGAATTATTAGAGGGAGGTGATACCCAGCTGGCTAAGCACCCTGTGATGCCTGTCAGGCTTTCCCGAAAAACCTAATTGAGGTGATAATCTGGAGGTGATAATTCTTTTAACTGAAAATTTTTCGCCCCTGTTCTGTGACAAGCAAAGAGTAGAGCAATATTGATTTGAGAAGCTAACAGAAACAAATAAAAAATTTATGAAAGGGTGGGGCATATGATAGCTTTGAACAAAAAGCTGGTTGTTTTTGGTCTGGTTTTTATCCTGATTTCTTTTCTGGTTTTAACCGGTGAAGTGACAGCAGAGGAAAGGTACGGGGGAAGTCTTAATGCACCGCTGCCCTATGGAGGAACCGTCGGTACCCTGGAACCTGCTCAAACTTCAAGAATTCAGGATTTTATTACTATTGGTCAGATTTTTGACAGGCTGGTCCGGGTTAACCCGGATACTCTGGAACCCGAACCTGCCATAGCCGAATCCTGGGATGTTTCCGAAGATGGTAAAACCTTTACTTTTTATCTCAGGGAGGATGTCAAATTCCATAATGGTGAACAGCTGACAGCCCATGATGTTAAGTTTACTTTTGAAAGAATAATGGATCCGGTTGAAGCCTCAGCTCAGTCCGATCTGCTGGAGAATATAGCAGGAGTTGCTGAATTTAGAGAAGGAGAAGCTGATGAAATAACAGGAATTAGAGTAGTTGATGATTTCACGATTGAATTAACCCTGCAGACCGTTGACATCGGGCTGCTTTTAAACCTGGCCCATAGAGGTGCCTCCATTCTGCCTCAGCAGGCTGTTGAGGAACAGGGTGCCGAGTTTTTTATTAATCCCATTGGTTCGGGCCCCTTCAAGTTTGTCGAATGGATCAGAGGTAGTGAAATTAACCTGGAGGCCTTTGAAGATTATTATGAAGGCCGACCCTATGTCGATGAACTATCATTTAAGGTAATGCCCGAAGCAGCATCCCGGACCGCTTCCTTTAGGGCGGAAGAGCTTGATATGGATATAGTTTATCCGGCTCAGTTTCAGGAATTTAGAGAAGATCCGCATTATCAGGATTATTTAATTGATGTCCCGGAACTGTGGACCAGAAACATTCACTTTAATCTTGATATTGTTCAGGATAAGAGAATCCGTCAGGCCTTCAATTATGCCATTGATGAAGAACTTCTGGTTGAGAGGCTGCTCTACGGCATGGCCTACCCTGCTGTAGGCTGGCTGCCAACCACCTCGCCGGGCTTTAATCCTGATCTGGAGGGTTACAGTTACAATCCTGACAGAGCCCGGGAACTGATGGAAGAGGCCGGTTATACACCTGATGACCCCTATGAACTGACTGTGATTGGTACCGATCATCCGGCCTGGGGAGTTGAAGTTGTGGAAGCAATAATGCCCATGCTTGCAGATGTCGGTATTTCGGTAACCCCCGAGCTTGTTGATGGGGCTACCTGGATGAACAGGGTTACCACCGGTGATTTCGAGGCCGGCATCCATTCCTGGGGTGGAGAGGTATCTCCTGCCATGTATATGTCAAATTATTTCTGGTCCCGGGTCTCAAGAGAAGCCGGCAATTACGTGGGTTATAGTAATCCCGAGTTCGATGAATATATTGAGAAGGCTTTAGAAACAGTTGATTTTGAGGAGCGTATGGGATATGTCAGAGAAGCCGAAAAAATTCTGGTTGATGATGCTCCGGTTTGGTTCTTTAACTATAATCGGGCTGTGGCAATTCATCATCCCTGGGTCCACGGTCTGGTAGAGAACCCCAAAGAAATGGTTTACCAGCCCTTCAAGGATGTCTGGGTGGATGAAACCAGTCCCCGCAAGTGAGGTGAAAAAGATTAAAGGGCAGGGCTGCAGCTTAGCCTGCAGCCTCCCTTTTCTTTATATATGTCAAACTATATAATTAAACGTCTAATTCAAGCGGTATTATCTATAATTGTTATCCTTACTCTGCTTTTTTTTATGCTAAACCTTCTGCCGGGAGATGCAGCTTTGCTGGCGGGAGATCCCCGTTCTGCCAGAAATCCCGAAGTTCTGGAAAGAATGAGAGCTAAATGGGGAATAGATAAACCTCTGCATATCAGATATGTCACCTATATGTCCAATCTGCTGCGGGGGGATCTGGGTATGTCCTATAGAACAGGTAGAACTGTAAATTCGCTTATTGCCCAGTCCTTTTTTCCTACCCTCCAGATTGTGCTCTTTGCCTTTTTACTGGCGGCTCCCACCGGGGTGTTTCTGGGTTTTATTGCGGCTGTGCGGCGGGGTTCATCTCTGGATATTGGCTCGATGGTTTTCTCCATTTTTGGAATCTCAGCCCCCCGCTTCTGGGTGGGATTAATGTTAATGTATCTTCTGGCAGTAAATTTCAGGCTGCTGCCAGCCACCGGTTATGGTGGCGGCAGTATTCGATATATGATACTGCCGGCAGTTACCCTGGCTCTGCCCCTGGTGGCTCTTCTGGCCCGTACTACCAGAGCTTCACTTCTTGATGTCATGGATGAAGATTATGTCAGAACGGCCAGATCCAAGGGGCTGGCCGAAAGAGTGGTGCAGACCAGGCATATTTTACGTAATGCCGTTGTTTCAATTATAACCATTGCCGGCCTGCAGCTGGCTATGCTGATGGCCAACACAGTCATTGTAGAAAAGGTTTTTTCCTGGCCGGGCATGGGCTCTCTGGTGGTCGACTCGGTCCTGCGTCAGGATATCCCAGCTGTCCAGGGAACCATCTTCGTTTTTGCCCTCGGCTTTATTTTAATAAATTTTATCGTCGATATCCTTTACGTTTTTATAGATCCTAGAATTAAGTATGGCAGTTAAATGGAGGGTGAAGTATTTTGAAGGTTTTTATTAAAAACAAACAGCTTTTAATTGGATCCATTATAACCGGGGCCGTTATATTAATAGCAATATTTGCTCCCTTTATTGCCCCTCATCATCCGGTTGATGATGCCAACCTGTTATATGCTCTCGAGCCTCCGGGAGGAGAATTTCTCCTGGGAACGGACAGACAGGGGCGCTGTCAGTTAAGCCGAATAATTTATGGGGCCAGAATCTCCCTGCTAATAGGCTTTGTGACCCAGGGCTTGAACACCATAATTGGCACTTCTCTGGGCTTGATCGCCGGGTTTGTGGGAGGTAAGGTTGATGATCTGATCATGAATTTCACCAATATCATGCTTTCCATACCCCCTCTGATACTGGCTCTTACCATTCTCGCGATTTTAGGACCAAGCCTGCTTTCGATATTCATCGCCCTGGGCTTAACTCTCTGGACCTACACCTGCCGGGTGGCCAGGGCCCAGACCCTCTCCTTTAAGGAGAAAGAGTTTGTCGAAGCCTCGCGATCCCTGGGCCTTTCCCGGATAAAAATTGTCATTCGTCATATTCTTCCCAATATCTTCGGCCCCCTGCTGGTTATTGCCACCTTTGGAGTGGCTACGGCCATCCTGCTGGAAGCCAGTCTCAGTTTTCTTGGTATCGGAACCCAGCCCCCCGCGCCGAGCTGGGGAACTATGCTCAGCCGGGGCAGGGACTATATCTACAGCGCTCCCTGGCTCATGATCTACCCCGGACTTGCTCTTCTCATTACGGTTCTGGGGGTAAACCTGATGGGAGACGGCCTCCGCGATTACTGGGATCCCAGAACCAGATAGGACCCTTTACAAATATTATCAGGCTGTTATCATGTTGAAATGGTTAGGATCGCACTGCTTAAAGTTGATTTGAACTAAATTTTAAATAACTAATCCCCTTTTCAGGGAAATTTTGGGGGCAGCAATTAATAGAAACTTCCTAGAAGACAGCCAGGGCACACAAAGGTGCTGGCGAGTAAAACTAATTTATTAGTGCTTTTACGAAATAATTCTCTGATTATTTTGCTTTATGTGCAGATAAAGTAGGTGTAAAGTAGGTGAAATGTGTCTGAAAACTTCATTTTCAAAAGGAAAGTTGAGATTTTGCTAGGATTTTTCTTAAGAAATTTCCTAAGAGATTTCCTAAAAAGAGATTTCCTGAAACCATATTTTTTAATATCTAACAACGGTTTATGAGAAGACCCTCAAATTAGAAGACCCCTAAATCTCTGCCTGAACAGCCTGTGTCATCCTGTAATAAATCTCCACTTGGAAGCTCTGAAATAACCCTCCGGGAGGTAGAAATACTTGGTAAATGACCCTGAAAAATTAGTTGAACTATTGTATGAGCTTGTTGAATCCCGCGGTATCTCAGGTACAGCAGAAGAAAAGATCATGGCTGACAAAGTATATTCTCTGCTTGAAAACCTCAGCTACTTCAAGCAGGAAAAACCTGAAAATTTAAAACTGCATAAAATTGAAACTGATCCCCTGGGACGCACCTTTGTTAGTGCTCTTCTCGAAGGCCGGGGGAATAATACTGTTGTCCTGTTGAATCACTTTGATGTGGTGGATGTTGAGGATTATGGTGCCCTGAGCGAGACGGCTTTTAAACCCCGGGAGCTCACTAAAAAACTGGCCGGAATGGATCTTCCCGCGGAAGCCCGTCAGGATCTGGAAAGTCAGGAATGGATCTTCGGCCGGGGGGTTATGGACATGAAAGCCGGTCTGGCCCTGCAGATTGCTCTGCTGGAGGAGCTTTCCCGGGATCCCGCTTCACTGGAGGGAAATATTCTTTTTCTTTCAGTTCCCGGAGAGGAAAACAGTTCCGAGGGCATGCTGGCTGCAGTCCCCTTCCTGAACTATATGGAGCAGCAGAGAGGGCTTAATTATACCGGACTGGTTAATTGTGAACCTCTCAAGGAAAATGAGGCTGGAGAATTTGAAATCAGCACCGGAACGGCCGGCAAGCTGCTGCCCCTCTTCTATTGTTTTGGCAAGGAGACCCACGGCATGGTTCCCTTTCAGGGCTTAAATTCAGCCCTGCTCTTTGCCCAGCTGGAAACAGTTTTGGAGCTCAACAGCGAGTTGAGCGACAGTTATCAAGGCGTTTACAGTATGCCCCCTACCAACCTCAAGACCAAGGATCTCCGCCGGGTCTATAATGTCACCACTCCCCAGGTGACGGCTGGGTACTTTAATGTATTTTCCCTGGAACAGACCCCCGGCGAGGTGTTAAGCAAACTGAGATCTCTTTCCCGGCAGGCCTTTCAGCGCAGTATTGACATTTATAACAGCAGGCTGGAGGAATTCTGTCAGCTTTCCGGTCAGGAACTTGAGGGAGTGGACTGGCAGCCCAATATTTACTCCTATCAGGAGCTCTATAATTCCGTCCTGGAGGAGCATGGTGAGGAGATCAACCGGCACCTTGATTCTTTTATATCCGATTTGAAAGAAGAAGTTATGGATCAGCGGGAATTTACCCTCCGCCTGATTGATGAACTCCATAATTACTGTCCCGATCGCACTCCCAAGATAGTGATTGCCTTTGCCCCGCCCTATTATCCCAAGTTTAGAAACAGGGGAGAATCGGCTAAAGAAAAATTTATGCTGAAGGTGGTTGATCGCATCAAGCAGCAGGCTCAGGAAAAATATGGTGAAAAGCTCTGGGTCAATAACTGCTGGGGTATAAATGATCTCAGCTACTGCGGACTTCAGGATTCTCAGGATATCGTCGAGAATCTCAGGCCCAATATGCCGGCAATGGGAGAGGTTTACCACTTCCCGGTTGAGGACCTGCAGAAACTTAATCTCCCGGCCCTGATCATCGGCCCCTGGGGTAAGGATTCCCATAAGTTCACCGAAAGATTGCATTTGCCCTTTTTCACCGAAAAGGCCCCCCATCTTTTGAGACATACCGTTAAAGAGCTGCTGAAGTATTAGCTTTCGGTAGCTCATACTCTGTTGGATCTTTCATGGTTTATTAGGTGTTTTATACCCCGTGTTTCATACCCTGTTATGTATTTCATGCTCTGCTGGGTATTTTATGCCCTGCTAAGTATTTCGTGATCTGTTGAGTATTTCATGCCCCGTTAAGTATTTCATGACCTGTTGGGTATATTTGATTTGCAGCCGGGAAACTTATCAACATCCGGCTTATCAATGCCCGGCAAAATTGCTTCAGGAGATTTTTCAAAAGTTCCAGAAATCATTTAATCTAAAATGGAACATAAACCAGAATAGGAGTAGATAATCTTAAAAAATAAAAATAAAATTTTATTCGAAAACGGTCAGATAATTACCATGAACCAGGCCTATCCCTTTGCTGAAAATATTTTGCTAGAGGATTCTCTTATCACAGGGGTTGATGTTGACCCTGCCAGCCTTGATGGCAGAGTAGAAAAGTATGATTTGCAGGGAAAAACCATTATCCCTGGCCTAAACGACAGTCATTTACACCTCATTGTTACCGGTATGAATCTAGATATGGTCAACCTCAAACAGGTCACTTCCCTCAAGGAACTTCAGCAAAAGACCCGGGAGTACATCAGTCGGGAGAACCTGGCTGAGGGCGAGTGGGTTATGGGCTGGGGCTGGAATGAGGAGAATTTTGATAATGGCGAGATTATCAACCGAAGAGCGCTCGATGAGATTTCTCAGGAAAACCCTATGGTGCTGACCAGAAACTGCGGTCACATGAGTGTTTTAAATTCCCGGGCTATTGATAAATGCGGAATAACCTCTGAAACAGAGGTAAGAGGTGGGATGATCGAACTGGATCAGCAAAATGTCCCCACCGGGGTTGTTGCTGAAAAGGCCAGGAGACTGATCTATGAGAACATACCTGAATACAGCCTGGAAGAATTTAAAAAAATTATTGCTGCTCAGGCCGAAAGATTCCGGGCTGCTGGTTTGACCATGGTCCAGAGTGATGATTTTGCCATCTATCCCGGTTCAAAGGAAAAGGTGCTGCAGGCCTATTTTGAGCTGGTTGAGAACAACGAACTGCCCGTTAAAGTTAACCTCCAGCTGAGGCTGCAAACTGTGGAAGAAATCATTGATATCTTCTCAAAATATCCCGGACGCAGATATACCGATTATTTCACCCTGGGTCCCCTGAAAATCTTTGCCGATGGTTCCCTGGGAGCTAAAACCGCCGCCCTGAGAGAACCTTATGCCGGCAGTAATGATAATTACGGAATAATGTTTGATTCTCCAGAGGAACTGGAGGAAAAGGTTGATGTTGCCTGCCGCCATGATGTTCAGGTTGCCTGCCACGCCATTGGCGACCGGGCTATAAAAGTCATTTTAAATATCTACGCTAAAATGAAAGACAGATACGGCAGAATAAACCGGCCACGAATTATCCATGCCCAGGTGACCGATCTTGATCTGATCAAACAGATGCGGGACCTGGGAGCCGTCGTTGATGCCCAGCCACCTTTCGTCTGTTC
>SLJX01000070.1 GCA_007134885.1 Halanaerobiaceae bacterium | reverse complement strand
TTGAAAGATTATCAAAACAGGATAGAAGAATAACGAATAAACCAATAAATATAAAATAAAACAAAAATAATTAAAAAATGAAACAGGATAATTCTTATTTTTCTTTAATTATATTAAATATAATGGTCAGACCATCATACAGATTTAAAAGAGAAGATGTAAAAAGAATGCTATAAGATTATCTAATTTTTGGCAGCTAAAATTATGGATACAGGCCTAAAAAATCAGGAAGACAGGATAGGACTAAAAAATTTAGGAGGTTATTTAGATTGAAAATAATAACACCAATTAAACAGGTGCCGGAAACCAGCAATGTTAAGATGGATGAGGAAACTGGAACTATGGTACGAGAAGGGGTGGAAAGCATAATTAATCCCCTGGACCTTTATGCAATTGAAGCAGCAATAGGAATAAAGGAAGAGCATGGCGGTGAAGTCATTGCCATTACTATGGGGCCGCCTTCGGCAGAAAAGGCAATCAGAGAAGCAATAGCTATGGGCTGTGATGATGGAATTCTTCTTTCAGGCCGGGAGTTTGCCGGCTCCGATACCTGGGCAACATCCTATGCTTTATCCCGCTGTATTGAAGATATCGGAGAATATGACCTGGTTTTTTGCGGATTGCAGGCAACTGATGGTGATACAGCCCAGGTAGGCCCGGGTATTGCATCTTTTCTGGATCTGCCTCTGGCAACCTATGTCAGTTCGGTGGAGGAAGTTCATATAGCAGAGGAATCTTCTTACACCGAACCTGATGAAAATAGTATAATTGTAGAGAGGCTCCTAGAAGAAGGATATGAAAAATTACGGCTTCCCCTACCTGCTTTATTAACTGTGGTAAAAGAAATAAATTTTCCCAGGCTACCAACTCTGTCAGGCAAAAGGAAAGCCAGAGAGGTAGATATAGAGCCAAAAAATTCAGAGCACATCGAGATGAATAAGGACAATCTGGGTTTACAGGGTTCACCGACCAGAGTTGTTAATATTGATAGGCCTAAAGTGACTAGAAGCGGTAAGATGATTGCTGCCACCGAGGAAAGCAAACAGGAAGCAGCCGTAGAGGAGTTGCTTGAGTATTTGAAGGGTATTGAGATGCTTTAAAAATTTTTGTTTGCTGCTAGTTAAGCAAAGAATTTTATTATAAAAACATCATCATAAAAATAATTCTATCCAGCAAAAAAATAATTCAATTCAAACATTATTAACCTTTGTTCTCAATAACTAAAGATTTAAGTTGATTAGAGATTTAATTAAAGGAGGATAATTTATGAGCTATCAAGGAGTATGGACATTAGCGGAAGTTAAGGAGGGCAGGTTGAAAAGGGTAGCCTTTGAGCTGTTGACTCGGGGACGGAAGCTGGCTGATAAACTTGAGGTTGAACTTGCTTCCCTGATCATTTCTAACAATGTTGATGAAAATGAAGCCCGGAGATTGATTGAGGCAGGCGCCAATAAAGTTTATCTGGTAAATGATAAACGTTTAGAAAACTTTATAGTTGAAAACTACAGCAGGGTGATGATTGACCTGGTGGAAAAACATAAACCTGAAATTATTTTAGGAGCGGCAACCACCATGGGGCGCACATTGCTGCCTCATGTAGCAGTCAGGCTTGAGGCCGGTTTAACTGCAGATTGTACCGAGCTTGATATTGAGGAGGAGACCGGCAATTTATTGCAAACAAGACCGGCAATTGGGGGTAATATTTTAGCCACAATTCATACCCCAAAACATCGTCCTCAAATGGCAACTGTAAGACCTAAATCTACCAGTCCGGCCGAGCAGGTACCCGATCGCGAGGGAGAAATCATTGAAGTTGAATATAATACCGAATTATACGATGGTAGGGTTGAGAGATTGGGCTTTAGAACCACTGAAGGAGAGGATGTAAATATAGTTGATGCAGATGTAGTAGTAGCTGGCGGAAAGGGACTGAAAAAAGCTGAAAATTTTGCCTTGATCAGGGAAATGGCGGAATATTTAGATGGAGTAGTTGGAGCTTCCAGAGATGCAGTAGAGATGGACTGGATTTCTTACCCGCATCAGGTTGGTCTGAGCGGCAAGACTGTTACTCCCAAACTTTATATAGCTATTGGTATTTCCGGTGCGATTCAGCATCTGGCCGGCATGAAAACTTCGGAGAATATTGTTGCTATAAATGAAGATCCTGAGGCTGATATTTTTAAAGTTGCTGACATCGGCTTAATTGGTAATCTCTTTGAACTGGTGCCTCTGATAAACGAGAGATTAGCCCAGGAGAAGGAGGTTGAAAAAGTTGAAGTATAACCCGGTCACTGAAGAAATTTTAGCAGAACTAAAGGAAATTGTGGGCGAGAAAAATGTTTTGACTGATAGGGAAAAAATTGAAGCCTATTCTCACGATGAAACACCCAAGGAAAAATATGGCAGCATGCCCGAGGTTGTAGTCAAACCGTCTTCCACCGGAGAAGTTCAGGCTGTGGTTAAACTGGCCAATAGAGAACTTATTCCCGTAACACCCCGGGGAGCAGGAAGCGGTCTGTCGGGGGGAGCTATTCCTGATCAGGGAGGAATAGTCCTGTCAGTGGAAAATATGGACAAAGTAATTGAGTATGACTTTGATAATATGATGATGGTGCTTCAAGGAGGGGTCATTACCAATAATGTCCAGGAAGACCTCGCTGAAGAAGGATTGTTTTTTGCCGGATATCCCATGAGCCTAGAGTCCTGTTTTATTGGTGGTAATATAGCTGAAAATGCCGGAGGCGGTAAAGCGGTAAAATATGGGGTTACCGGTCGCTATGTTATGGGAATGGAGGTTGTTTTACCAACCGGTGAGGTTATGAAACTGGGGGGCAAAAGGGTTAAGGATGTTACCGGATATGACCTGAAAAAATTGATGATCGGTTCTGAAGGCACACTGGGCATAGTTACTGAAGCTACAATTAAGCTTCTGCCCAAGCCCACCAAAGAAGTTGCCCTGCTGGTGCTTTTTGCAGATGCTGAAACTGCTATAGCTGCTGTACCTAAGATTATGACTGAAACAGGCATAATCCCAACTGGGATTGAATTTATGGATCAGAGATCTGTCCGGGCCTCCTGTGAATATCTAAATGAACATCTTCCCTATCAGGATTGTGGGGCCATGCTTCTCATTGAAGTCGATGGTGCTGAAGAGGAACAGGTAGAAAATGATTACTTTAAGATTGGTGAAATTTGTGAAAAAAATGGTGCTCAGGAGGTGTATGTGGCTGATAACCATACTACCAGGGAAAGAGTCTGGGATGTTCGCAGAAATATTGCTGAAGCTTTTATGGTAGTAAGTCCCGAGCAGAGTTTAGAAGATATTGTAGTGCCAGTAGCCAGTATCCCGGATTTGATACCTGAACTGGATAGGTTGAGCGACAAATATGATATTCAAATCCCCTGTTATGGTCATGCTGGTGATGGCAATTTACATGCCACTCTGGTGAAGAATCCCGATCACAGTATGGATAAATGGTACCAAATAGAAGAAAAATGTTTGAAGGATTTATATGATATCACCTACGAACTTGGGGGGACTATAAGCGGGGAACATGGCATTGGCTCAAAAAGGAAAAAATATTTTCCTGAAGCAGTCTCTGCAGTTGAGCTAGAATTAATGAAAAAGATAAAAAAGGCCTTTGATCCCAATAATATAATGAACCCGGGAAAAATATTTGATCTTGATTAATTAATCTACCGTTGAAAATGAAGTATGGAAAAAATCTTGAGCCAGAAACTTACCTTGAAATTCGCCGTAATATTTTCATCTATTGTTTTACTCCGGAGGAGTATGGGGGTTCCAGCAAAATTACCAGAGGAAAGAGGGATGGAAGCGCTTGATTTTTTAGCCTGAAGGGCTACCTCCATTAATTTTTAAATTTTTATAGGAAGAGGTGAGAATTTATGGATTTTAAAATACCCTATGGTCGAGAAGGTATAAACTTTTCTCTGCCGGATGAAAAGATTGCCGGAGTGCTAACTTCGAAAGCCAGTGAATATCAGCCTGAACTGGAGCAGCAAGCCCTGGTAAATAGAGCTTTAGCCAGTCCAGCGGGATCTAAAAAATTATCACAGCTGGCAAAAAATAAAGATGAAGTAGTAGTTATTTGCAGTGACCATACCAGGCCGGTTCCCAGTAAATTTATCATCCCACCTTTGTTAACAGAAATCAGAAAAGGCAATCCGGAGGCCAGTATTAAACTTTTAATAGCAACCGGTTTTCACAGAGCTTCCAGCAGAGAAGAACTGGAAGAAAAATTTGGCCAAGAAATAGTTGAGAATGAAGAAATTGTTATGCATAAAAGCTCCGAAGAGAGCAACATGGTTGATTGCGGCACTTTACCTTCGGGAGGCAGATTAAGATTAAATAGAACTGCTGTGGAAGCTGATCTGTTAATAGCTGAGGGGTTTATTGAACCGCACTTTTTTGCTGGTTTTTCCGGCGGCCGAAAAAGTGTGCTGCCGGGAGTAGCCAGCAAGGAAACAGTCCTGGCCAATCATTGTGGGGAGTTTATTGCTCATGAAAAAGCCAGAACGGGAATTATTGAGGGAAATCCGATGCACAAAGATATGCTTTATGCTGCAGACAAGGTGGGTTTAGCCTTTATCTTAAATGTAGCAATTAATGAGGAGAAAGAAATAATTAATGCTTTTGCAGGAGATTTTAAAGAAGCTCATGAAAAGGGTTGCAGATTTGTGGCTGAACTGGCAGGAGCCCGGGCCTGGCCTGCTGATATAGTGATAACTACAAATGGAGGGCATCCTTTAGACCAGAATATTTACCAGGCTGTTAAGGGCATGACAGCTGCAGAAGCAACCTGTAAACCAGGTGGGGTTATTATTATTGCGGCGGAATGCTCTGATGGTCACGGAGGTGAAAGTTTTTATAAAACATTTCGAGAAGCCAGTAGTATTCAGCAAATTAGAGAAGATATTAGGGGTAGAGATAGAAAGGAAACTGTTCCCGATCAATGGGAGTCCCAGATTCTGGCCAGGATCCTGGATAAATTTGAGGTGATTATGATTACAGAGTCCCCTCAGGCAATGGTTGAAAATATGCATATGACTAAAGCCAGGTCTATGGAGGAGGCGCTGGATCTGGCTGATAAAAAACTGGATAAGAGAGATAGTTCAATAACTGTAATACCTGACGGGGTTGGTGTTATAGTTCAGAGATAATTTGAACTTCTGATGCAGGTATTTTATTTGAAGTATTGAATAATTAAATAATTCTGTATTGATAAATAACAGCAAAAAATAAGGGGGTAGTTAACGTGGATGAATATCTGATTGTTCTAAATAAAGACGAAGATACGGTGCATATTGTTAATATTGCGGAGCAAAGGACAATGAAAACTATTGAGGTGGATCACAATCCCCATGAAGTTGTAGTTATTCCAGAAAAAAATAAGACTTATGTCACCTGCTCTCTGGGCAATAGAATGAATGTCATAGAAAACAAATCCTTTTCAATCATTAACAGGATTAACCATCAGGATTTTAATTTTCCCCATGGGCTTGCTGTTACCCCTGATGGCGGGAAATTATATCTGGCTTCAACTTATAGTGAGAAGATATTTGTTATCAATACTGATTCTGATGAAATCGAAAATATTTTTCCTACTTACCAGGATAAATCACATATGGTAGCCCTAACTCCCGGGGGAGAGAGGGCCTTTGTGGCCAACATAGGCAGCAATAATATTTCGGTGATTGATATAAATCAGGAGAAGGTAATAAATCATTTCCCGGTGGGAACAGCCCCGGAAGGTATTGCAGTCCATCCCCAGGGAAAGTTTTTATATGTTGCCAATCAGAAAGATGACTCTTTTTATGTTATTGATTTAGTAAATAAATATAAAATCCTGCATAAAAGAAGGCTGGGAAATGTTCCTATCAGAATTGTTTTTTCACCAGATGGAAAATATGCCTTAATTCCCAACCGGGAATCGGGAGATCTTTCAGTTATTGAAACAGAATTTGTCAGGCAGGAACAGGAAATGCCCTGGGAAATAAAAAGAATCCCGGTGGGTATCTGGCCTGGGGGCACGGTTTTTGATGAATCAGGAGAAAGAGCCTTTGTGGCAAATAATAAAACCAATGATATCTCGGTTATTGATGTTAAAAGCCTGACTGAAGAGCCCACTCGAATATCTACCGGAATCCATCCAGACGGTATTGCCTACCTGAAAAAGGAATTAGAAGTATAATCTAAGCGCTAAGTATAAATTTTTTCTAAAAATTATTTTTAAAGGCAAATATATATTTTTTTTACTTTTATGTGCAGGAGATTTTCGCTGGAAAGAGAATATTAGTACTGTGAAATTGAGGTTAACAGAAAAATTAAATTTTTCGAAAGGAGGATTTGATTCTGAAATGAAATTGAAATAAAGGAGGGGAGGATATGGCTATAAAAAATCCGGTTTATCTTAGAGTTGATGAACCGGAAAGATTTTTATTGTATGTAGGAGATAACTTTGATTTAACTTTTCCCAAAAACATACTGGCAGAGGTGGATATTAATCCTGGTGATAAAATATATATCACCGTAGAGTCCGACCGAAGTTTTTCTTTACAAAAATTTAGACAATAAAAAGATTAATTTTGTCCAGACGGAAAATTTAATATTTTTGATAGATTTTGTGAAATTCCAGTCAAGCTTAATAATAACAGTGTGTAAAAATAGCGAAGTAGTCCATTTTATATAAGGACACTTCGCTGTTTTTATGGCGGGGGAACCAGAATATATTTAATTTTTTTATCTGATTAAAGTTTTACCAAATATATGTTATAATCAGATAAATATTTAAGAAACAGAAAATTTCTATTAGTATTGGTCTGACTATCTGGAAATTAAATTCCGGGAAATATTAGGAGGAAAAAATGAAAGACAGTGGCTTGCTTTCCCAGGGCTATATTTTGATTCTGGCTGCTTCCTTTTTTTGGGGCACTTCCGGTACGGCCCAGACTTTTGCCCCTGAGGCTGCAACTCCTTTCGTGGTAGGAGCTGTCAGGATTGGAATTGGTGGAGGAGTTCTTTTTTTGACGGCGGCAGTGAGGGGCAAACTTCCAGACATACAAACCTGGCCTTTTAAGTTAACCTTTTTGGCAGCTTTAAGTATTGCGGCCTATCAGCTCTTCTTTTTTTCTGCAGTAGATATAACAGGAGTTGCTGTGGCCACTGTTGTCACTATGGGGAGCTCGCCGGTGCTGGCTGGAATATTAGCCTGGCTGGTTAAAGGGCAAAAGCCCGTGACAAGCTGGTATCCCGCTACAATACTGGCAATCTTCGGCTGTGTTTTACTGTTTTTACCTGAAGGTGAAACAGTTGTTGAACCATCAGGCCTGCTGCTTTCACTGGGGGCCGGAAGTGTTTATGCTCTCTATGCTTTGCTCAGCAAAGATCTTCTGAAGGGACGGTCAGCAGATACTGTTATGTCAATGGTGGGACTAATTGGAGGATTACTATTAGTTCCAATTATTATAATTAACAGACCTGAATGGGTGCTGGAAAGCAGGGGCTGGCAGGTTGCAGGCTATCTGGGAGTTTTTTCTATGGCCCTGCCTTATCTTTTATTTAATTTTGGTCTTATACTTGTTCCTGTTGCTAGCGCCATGACTCTTACTCTAGCAGAACCTATGACAGCTGCATTGCTTGGAATTTTACTTGTTGGTGAAAGACTGACGGTTTTAAACTATTTAGGTTTAGCTTTAATAATGCTGGGAATATCTTTTTTATCCTTTGCAGGTAAAAAAGCTCAACAGAATTAGCAGGCTTGACTTAATTACAAAAATAAGAGATAATAATAATGGATACTGTAAATTGCTTTCTTGGGATAGATTATGGTTGAATTCATGTAGAGAAATCGCTAATTAATAAAGCATTTTATGATAAAAACAAGGAATTTATAATCTAGAATATCAAGAGAGGATGATAAAAATGTGTGGTAATATTGCAATGCTGGAAGATCTAAAGAAAGGTGCTGATCTGGTTAGGTTTGAAGATAATCTTTTCTTTATCTGGGACGGGGATGACAATGTAAGAATTTACAGTGAAGGTGGTCAGCTGATGGATGGATTCCAGATTGAAACAGAGGCCACTCAGGAGACAGTGATAGCAGAAATTAATAATTATCTGGCCAAGAGAAAGTCAGCTAGCAGGGCTTAATTTCAGCAATTTTTTATCATGATTGATAAATATATATTTGTTGAAAAAGTTTAGCTGTCTTATAGACAGGTCTATAAAGCTTTCTGTAAAAGGTGATCCCCGGGGGTCGCCTTTTTTTCATGCTATTATGCCGTTAGTGGTTGAAAAATTTATCTAAAAGCAATAAAATATTATAAG
>SLJX01000154.1 GCA_007134885.1 Halanaerobiaceae bacterium | reverse complement strand
CGGGATCCCCTGATGGCCCGCTGGAATCAGGAGAAGGAATTGGTTCAGCGCCGAAAGAAGCTGCAGGAGAAGATTGAGAGGATTGCCAATGAGGCGGAAAATGCTGAGAGAGATGCTGATTATGAAAAGGCGGCCCGCCTTCGTTATGGTGATTTAAATGAGCTGGAAAAGGAGCTGGCCGAAGTTAAAGAGAGGATTGAAGAAATTTCTGGAGAACGGGATATTATTCGAGAGAAGGTTACTGCCGAGGATATTGCCGAGATTGTAGCTTCCTGGACCGATATTCCGGTGCAGCAGCTCTTGGAATCCGAACGGGAAAGGTTAATCCGGATGGAAGAGGAGCTTTCCCGCCGGGTTGTCGGGCAGGATGAGGCGATTACTGCTGTCAGCAATTCTATCCGCCGCTCCCGGACCGGACTGCAGGATGAAGATCGTCCGCTGGGATCCTTCCTCTTTATGGGACCCACCGGGGTCGGCAAAACCGAACTGGCTAAAACCCTGACCGAGCACCTCTTTGATGATGAAAAGAACATGATCAGGCTGGATATGTCCGAATATATGGAAAGACATGCAGTGGCTAAATTAATCGGTTCCCCTCCAGGATATGTTGGTTACGAAGAAGGGGGGCAGCTGACTGAGAAGGTTCGGCGTAATCCCTATTCAGTTATCCTGCTGGATGAAATCGAGAAGGCCCATGATGATGTCTTTAACATTCTACTCCAGATTCTGGATGACGGCATTCTTACTGACAGCCACGGCAAAGAAGTTGATTTCCGCAATACAGTAATTATCATGACCTCCAATATTGGCTCTCAGTATATCCAGGATCTCAATGATGATAAAGAAATTGAGGAAAGGGTTAACCAGGCCCTGAAGGGCAAGTTCCGTCCGGAGTTTATCAACAGGATTGATGAGAAGATTATTTTCCACAGCCTGAAGGAAGAGCATATCAGAGAGATAGTTGAGATTAAGATTAGAGAACTTGAGGAAAAGCTGGAAGCTCAGGAACTGCAGCTTAAGATTACCAAGCGGGCCAAATCCATGATTGCCGAGCTGGGTTATGATCCCACCTACGGTGCCCGTCCTCTGGAAAGAGTGATTCAGAATCAGATTAAGGACAAACTGGCTCTGACCATGCTGGAAAATGAGGTGGAAGAGAATACTCTGGTGGAAATAGACTATTCCAAGAGCAAAGGAGATTTTGTGGTCAGCATGAGTCCGGGTGTGCCTGCGGCTTAAAGGTGACTGGAAGCGGGAATAAAATGGAATAGTTTGTAAAATAATTAGGAGATATTTTTGAGTTTGCAATATTTTCAGGTTTGCAATATTGAGGTTTGAGGTGAAAAAAATGCCAAAAGTCATCACAATGGGGGAACTGCTGGTTGATTTCATCCCCTACTACAAAGACTGCAAACTAAAGGATGTCAAAAAGTTCAGCCGGGCAGCAGGCGGGGCACCGGCTAATGTGGCCGCCGCGCTGGCCCGGGTTAATGTTTCCAGTGGTTTTATCGGCAAGGTGGGCAAAGATGCCTTTGGGGATTTTCTTATTGAAGTTATGGAGGACCAGGGTGTTAATACCAGTGCCATTGTCAGGACTTCAGCAGCCATGACAACACTGGCCTTTGTTTCTTTAACCGCTGAAGGAGAAAGAGATTTTGCCTTTTACCGCAGGCCGGGTGCTGACATGCTGCTGGAGAAGGACGATATTGATGTTGATTATTTAACAAGAGCCGATGTGTTTCATTTTGGGACAATATCTCTGACAGATGAACCGGTTCGCTCTACCACCTATTATCTGCTGGAGAAGGCCAGGGAAAACGGTCTCTTTATCAGCTTCGATCCCAATATCAGGCCGCCCCTCTGGAATAATAACTTAAGCCGGCTGAAAGTGCAGTTTAATAAATCTCTGCCCTATGCTGATCTGGTTAAGCTAAATCTGGAAGAACTTATTGAATTAAGTGACAGAGAAATCACTACCCGAGATCTTTCCCGGGCAAAGGATTATAAAAATATAATCGCCAGTTTAAAACCGGCCTGTGAATCTTTATTGAAGAGGGGTCCTGATTACATTGTCTTAACTGCCGGCAAGAAGGGTTCCTATTTTTTCAACAAAAATGAACAGCTTTATGTTTCGGCCCGGGAGGTAGAAGCTGTTGACACCACCGGGGCCGGAGATGCCTTTATGGCCGGGATGCTGGCTGAAATTATCGGTCATATTTCCGGTGAAACCATGGAGGATATTAACTGGGAGCAGGTTCTGGAGAAAGCCAACCTTTTTGGGGCAATTGCCAGCAGCCGTTATGGGGCCATACCCTCGCTTCCTACTCTGGAAGAACTGAAGTCCCCGCCGATTTAAAGCAGCTATTCCATCTCAGTAATTTGTCTGCTTATTCGGCATCCGGGTTTCACTATTTCAGCCGGGTAATTATGATGTTTTTAAACATTTGATCATTATATTTATTATTTTTTCTGAAGGTTTATTGCAGTCAGGCGATAAAAACAAATAAATGATCTTAGATGCAAATAACGAAACAGCTTAAATACAACCAGGAAGAGGAGCTTTTATTTTGAGCGATAAAAGGTTCTCTTTTTATTTTGACAATCTAATTTTCAACGCCAGTTTGACAGGTTCTGTCAATGCTTCTCTCCGATTATAAGGTTGTTAAAATTTAAGAGAGAAACGAAAGAATTTTGAAATGTAAAAAAATTGACTTAATACATCTACTTTAATATAATTAATTATAGATGATTAGCGTGTAACTATATCAGAAATTTGGAAAATTAAGAGGGGGACAGGAAATGAAGGGAATAAAAGGAAAAATACTTAAGGTTGATCTTAACAATCAGCAATATGAGGTTGACGAAAAGGGAGATCAATTTTACCGCAAGTATATTGGTGGACGGGGATTTGCCCTATATTACATGCATAAGGAGATGAATCCTAAAGTAGATCCGCTTTCGCCGGAAAACATGCTTGTATTTGCGGGCAGTATTCTGGTAGGCGCTCAGGGGCCTGCTATTCCCAGACTGACGGTCTGCGGCAAATCACCCCTGACCGGAAGTTTTGGAGAAAGTGAAGCAGGGGGTTTCTGGGCTCCCGAACTGAAAAAGGCAGGCTTTGATGCTGTGGTGGTTACCGGCAGGGCAGAAAAACCTGTCTACCTCTGGATTAAAGATGGTGAGGTAGAGTTTCGGGATGCCGGTCATCTCTGGGGAAAGGTTACCGGAGAGGTTCAGGAGAGCATCCGCGAGGAGCATGGGGATAAGCAAATTCATGTTGCTCAGATTGGTCCGGGAGGAGAGAATCTGGTTCGATTTGGCAACATAACCAACAAACTCGGACATTTCAACGGACGCTGCGGACTGGGAGCGGTTATGGGTTCTAAGAATCTGAAGGCTATTGCTGTCAGGGGAACCAAAAACGTTGAACTGGCCGACAGAGAAAAGGTGCTGGAGTTAAACCGCTGGACTGCCAAGGAGGGCATGCAGACCTCTCAGGGAAAGAGGCTGCATAAATCAGGGACCTGGACCACAGTCAGATCTAATCATGAGGCCGGGGCTCTGCCAACCAGAAACTGGAATAAGGGGCAGTTTTTCGGAGTAGATAAGATCTCCGATGAAAGCTGGCAGGAAAGCATCGCCAGGGAAGGTCGGGGCTGCTTTGCCTGTCCGATTAGATGTAAAAGAGTGGTGGAAGTTGATAATGAATTAGAAGTTGACCCCGCCTATGGTGGCCCTGAGTATGAAACAGTTGGAGCCCTGGGTTCCACCCTGGAGATTGACAGCAAGGAGATTATTGCCAAAGCCAATGAATTATGCAACAAACATACCCTGGACACCATCTCCACCGGGATGACAATTGCCTTTGCCATGGAATGTTATGAAAATGGTCTGCTGACCCGGGAAGACTGTGATGGTCTGGATTTGAAATTTGGCAATGGTGAGGCAGCCTTAACTTTAATAGATAAGATAGCCCGCCGAGAAGGTATAGGAGATTTACTGGCAGAGGGCAGCAAGCGGGCAGCAGAAAAAATTGGTCAGGGAGCAGAAAAATATGTTCATCAAGTTAAAGGTCAGGAGGTGCCTATGCACGATCCCCGGGTCAAAACCGGAGTGGGTTTACAGTATGCTCTGGCCAGCTACGGGGCTGACCACATGAAGGCCCCCCATGATACTGATTTTGTAAGTGAGGAAAAACATGGTTTCAAATCCTTAAAACCTCTGGGGCTGGATAAACCCGTTGATCCTCTATCTCTCTCAGATGATAAGGTGAGGCTGTTTTATACTCTGGAAGTTTACTGGACCCTGATTGATATCCTGGGCTGCTGCTGTTTCGGCTATGCTCCTGCCGGTCCTGTTTCTCTGGAGCAACTGCTGGAGCTGATTAAAGCAGTGACCGGAGACCATATCAGCTTAAAGGAACTGATGGATGCAGCCGAACGGAGTATCGATATGGCCAGGGTATTTAATAATAAAATAGGCCTTACCAGGGAAGATGACAGGCTGGCGGATAAGTTCTTTGAGAATTTTGCTGATGGACCTTTGAAAGGTACCGGAGGCATTGACCGGGAAGAATTTGAGCAGGCTGTTGAGCTCTATTACCGGATGATGGGCTGGGATCCCCAGACCCTGGAACCTGAAAGAAGCAAACTGGCAAAAATGGGCATAACCTGGATCAGCGAGGATGAGGGTGAGGATAGTTAATGAAAGTGAAGGTAAGATTATTCGGCCACCTGAGAGAATATCGACCGACAAATAAAAAGGAGAGCGAAATAGAACTTGAGTCCGGCAGCAATATTATTGATTTAGCCAGGAAACTGGGCATTCCTGAAGAGGAGCTGTCCTTTAGCCTGATTCTGGTCAATGCCCGGCAAACTGATAGAAGAAAAGAACTGACAGCAGGTGATGTGGTAAGCTTTGTCACCCTGACAGAGGGAGGTTGATAGGCTTTCTCCCGCTTTAAGATTTATGATGGCAATCCAAAAAGTCGATTTTTAATATTTTTATAAAATGAAAATGCTGATAAAGCATGGTTCTTATAAGTTTAAAATGGCGATTAGGACTTTAGGTAATATAATAATTTGCTGTGTATCAATTTCAGGTATTGTTTATCAATCTCAGCAAAATATCAGATAAGAGAATCAGAAGACGAGCCCAATTTAAAGTAATAATTATTGTTTTTGAAGCCAGTTTAAAGTTATGATATAATAAACAAAGGATATTTGATAAATAATACTACAACAGGAGGTAATTATATGGCAGATCCTGAAGCAAAAGTGGCAGAAAATGTTGAGGGAGAATTTTACGTGGACGAGGAGTGCATTGCCTGCGGACTCTGTGTGGATGAGGCTCCGGAAAACTTTGCCATGACTGACTCTGAGGACTTTGCTTATGTCAAGAAGCAGCCTGAAAATGAGGAAGAAAGAGAGCAGTGTCAGGAAGCTCTGGAATCCTGTCCGGTTGACGCCATCGGAGACGATGGATAATAATT
This sequence comes from Halanaerobiaceae bacterium, assembly GCA_007134885.1. GTDB lineage: Bacteria > Bacillota > Halanaerobiia > Halanaerobiales > Halarsenatibacteraceae > T1SED10-84. The sequence continues at coordinate 2,883 of SLJX01000154.1, read as the reverse complement.
TACAGGGGGGCTAATTAGCATGGCCGACAAGCGAGAAGTGGACATTGCTAAAGCTTTTGGGAGAGAATTTGTCAAGGGTAATGTGCCTGAGATTAATGAACTTCGCTGTATGGCCTGCCGCAACTGTGTCAATCTCTGCAAAAAGCTTGGTCCCAATGTTCTGGAAATAGACGACGGGGTTGCCAAAGTAGCCAGGCCGGAGGATTGTATCGGTGATGGGGCCTGCATGACAGCCTGCCCCACCAGGGCTATCTTTATTATGAGCAGCCATAATCCGGAAGACCCCCCGGATGCTCCCTAGAATTACTTTTCTGACATAATAGTTTAAAATTTTTTCAGCTGAAGTCCCGGTTTTCCCGGGGCTTTTGCTGTTTAAGAGAAAATATCAATAGAGGAAATGAACGACAGATAAAGAATTTAGTATTAGCCGATTCAAATTTGAAGGATAAGATTGAGACAAGACTTAGGAAATACTTTTACAAATACTCAGCAGAGCTTTCCTGTTTTCGGACACACTAAAACTTAAACGGGTTAAAAAAATATTTTAAAAATATGAGAGTATAATAGATGGTTCCGCTGAGAAAAGTCATTTTACTGGAAATTTTATTGACAGGATGACTGATGTGAAGGGGATTATAATTTCGAAATTTGACGATATTGGCTTTATGCAGTGCAATCATAGATATAATATAGAAAGTATAATATAGAAAGCATAAGATGAAAAGGCATAAGTTGGAAAGGAATAAAATGAAATATATCAGAAGCTTAAAATGGTTACAAGGAGGCAGTAAACTACAATGAGCGAAGAACTAATCACAGCAGAACGAGGAATTATTGCGGAAGCCCTGACATCCGACCAGGCTTATCAGCTGGTTAAGAGCCTGTGCCGAAAATTCGGTTCCCGTTTTGCCGGCAGCCAGGAAGAAAGAGAGGCAGCCCGCTTTTTGGCTGAGAGAATGCGAGATTTTGGTCTGGAGGAAGTTGAGCTCAGGTCCTTTGAATACCGGGGCTGGCAGAGGGGTTCAACCGAGCTTTTCTGGCTGGATCAGGAGGATAAGCCTCACCGGGTGGAATGTATCGGCCTGCCCTATTCCCCGGAGGGAAAGGTTGAAGCAGAACTGATCGATCTGGGTCTGGGGACGCCGGCTGAATTTTCTCTGGAAGAAGGTGAGATAGCAGGGAAAATAGTACTGGTCAGCGCTGAGAGGCCGCTCTATGCCCGGGAGAATATGCATCGGCGGGACAAATATCTCCGAGCAGTTGAAGCCGGGGCAGCAGGGTTTATCTGGATGCGGGGAGCTCCCGGCTATCTGGAGGAAACAGGAGGACTGCCTCATGATGCCCCAATTCCAGCAGCTGGCATCTCCCGGGAAGCAGGTTTCTGGCTTCAAGAAAAGCTGGAAGAGGGACAGCTTAGAGTAAGGCTGGCAGCTTCTCATCAGACAGCGCCCACCACTTCATATAATGTAATTGGAAGCCTGAAGGGCAGCAATCCAGAGAAGAAAAAACTGATAGCTGGAGCCCATTATGACGGGCATGATATTGCTGAGGGGGCTCTGGATAATGGGGCCGGTACGGCTGTGGTGATGGAAGCAGCCCGGCTGCTGGCTCAAAGCTCGGAGGTGCTGGAGCGGTCAATTGATTTTGTGCTCTTTGGTGCTGAGGAGGTGGATCTGGTTGGTTCCAGCAGTTTTGTAGCAGAGCAGGCTGATCTAGAGAGTTATCAATTTATGATTAATCTGGATGGCGCTCCCGGTCGTCCGGGTGGCAAACTGGGAATTGCCCTGCAGGGCTGGCCTGAACTGGTGCCTTTTTTTAAAAATATGGCATCAGAAATGGGGCTTGAGAATCTGGCAGTGGGGGTTTCCCACAGTGCCCACTCTGACATGTATCCCTTTTCTGAAAAGGAGATACCCAGCGGTTATCTCAGTGCCATAGAGGAGATGGCTACCGGCCGCAACTGGGGTCATACCAGAGCAGATACTCTAGACAAACTGGAAATTGAAAAGCTGCGGGAGGATGCCCTGCTGTTAAGCCGGATTTTACTGCGGGCCTCCAATAAAAAGGAGTGGCCGGTGGAATAAAATAGCTGCTGGTTGAAGAAAACAACTAATACTAAAAAGTTTTTAATCAGCAGCTGGTAAAAATGGCAATTAGCTGCTGCTAAAACCAGCAAGCCATTCCATCAGGTGCCGGTTAAACTCTTCAGGATGGGTTTCCATGGGCAGGTGGGCGGCTTCTTTAATTATTGTGAAGCTGGAGTCTGGAAATAAATCTGCATATTTTCTGCCATCCTGCACTTCAACCCAGCTGTCTTCTGCACCCCAGAGCAGAAAAACTGGCAGGTCTATTTCCTGAATCTTCTCCCCGGGAAAATTTTCTGCAGTTCTGGTGACATCGAGCCAGGCTGCGGCGGTGCCAGGCAATTCCAGGGGTTTAAAATAGGCTTCCAGCTCCTCGGGAGAAGGGCTGCGGCCATAGGCAGATTCTAACGTTCGGGCTATTATTGTTTCCCGAAAAAGAATATGGCGAAGTATTAACTGGAATCCACTTTTAACCGGAGAATAGGCCAGCCAGCTTTCACCCCGGGTATCGGTTTGTTCCAGGGCAGCAGCAACCAGGATTAAGGAAGCAGTTCTTTCCGGCTTTTGCTGGGCCATGGCAGTTACAACTCCCCCGCCCATAGAATGGCCGGTCAGATGCCAGTCGTTCCGGGTTTGAATCTCCCCGGTTGCCTCCAGGGTTTCCAGCAATTCCCAGAGCCAGCCGGCTCTGTTTTCCGGGGTATGTTCCAGACCTCTCTGACGGTCGCTGTAACCAAAGGCAGGCAGATCTACCGCTACAATTAGATAACCTGCTTCCTGTAAGGGCTTAATCTGCTGG
>SLJX01000132.1 GCA_007134885.1 Halanaerobiaceae bacterium | reverse complement strand
CTAAAATCATGATTACCTAATTTTTTTTTTCTTTTTTATTTTGCTTATTTTTCTAAAGATTCGTTTATTCTCATTATTTTTTTTGAATTGGCTAAAGATTGAAGTATTACAGGGGTTTAGGAATGAAATTAAGGAGTGCTGCTTAACCGGAGTTGATTTATTCCAGCAAATAATCTATTAAGAAAGGAGGTTCTCTTTTTGGAAGAAAATTTTATTTTTTTAAGAAAAGGAGCAATATTAATTCTGCTGCTGACTTTTCTATTCTCAAGTCTGCTGCTATCCGGATTGCCGGCAGAAGTGAGGGCAGAAGAGGGGGAAGTCATTAGAGTTGGAATTGTGGGCCCCTATACCGGAGATAATCCCAGGCTGGGACTGGAGATGCGCTATGCTGTAGAAATGGCTATGGCAGAAATTGATTATCAGCTGGGAGATTATCAGGTGGAACTGCTCTGGGTGGATTCAGCCTCTGACCCTGAAAAGGCTGTTAGAGCCTATGAAGATGCAATACTTAGAGAAGAGATGGATGTGGGGCTTTTAAACTGGCACAGTTCGGTAGCTCTGGCCCTCATGGAAGTGTCCTCTCGTTATGAAATTCCTCACTTCTTTGGGCTGGGGGCCACGGAACTTGTGAATGAAAGCTATCATTCAGATCCTGGCGCCAATTCAGAAACGGAAGCTAATAATTACTGGATGGCCAAGGGCTGGCCGGTGCCGGAAAAATTAAGTGTCGGTTATGTTTTAGCGCTTGAGTCAGCCATTGTAGAGGGAAGCTGGGAGCCAGAAAACAAAAGAGCAGCAATCTTTGGTGAGAATTATGACTGGGGTTTGAGTTTTGGCAGTGCCCTGGAAGAGCTTTTCAGAGAAGCTGGCTGGGAGATTGAAGAAAAGGATTATTTCGACCGCCATGAAACGGACCTTTATCCTCTTTTGAGCAGAATCAGAGATGTAGAGGCCGAGGTTGTTGGCGGCTTCATCACCAGCTCGGCTTCCCTGGCGGCATTTCTCACTCAGGCCCGGGAGATCGGCCTGGAAAGTCTGATTGTTTTAGATGGGCTGGATTGGATTGATGACTGGTATGAGCTTACCGGTGAGACCTCTGATTATATTCTGGAGCAGGTTCCTCAGTGGGCTACGGATAAATCTCTGCAATTTAAAGACGAATTTCAGCAGGAATATGAACTTACTCCAGGGGCTTCCACTGCCTGACTGGCCTATGATTATGCAGTTTTCTTTACCCGGATGGCTCAAGCGGCTCTGGATAAATATGGAGAGCTAAACAGCGAGACTCTATATGAATTTGGCCAGCAGGAATTGAGCACCGGCAATTTCACCTTTACCGAAGGAATAATCATGGAGGAGTATAAGTATACTGCTGATAGTGTGCCCGATCCCATTGTGGGGGAGGGATATTTTATCTTTCCTGTAGTTCAGTATTTTGAAGGAGAAGGTAGAATTATCTGGCCGAAGAGATGGCAGGAAGCAGAGCTTACTTTGCCGGAATATTAGGAAGATTGAGAACAGGAGCAAAGAACAGGAACAAAAATTGGGGACAGGAGCAATTTAAGTCCTCTCTTCAGCCAAACAGGCATGACCATTAGTGAGGCACAATAAGAAATGAAAAGAGAGATGAAAAGAAAGCGTTGTAAAGAATTTTATTTTCAAGATAAACCACCATGCCCCTCTGGGGCACAACAATACATGAAAATAATATGGCGTATTTTCAAGATAAAAGAAAAAAAGCAAATGATTTAACTGCTTATAATTGCCTGAAAATTAATTTAAGCCGAATTAATTTATACTACTTAAAGAAGGGATCAGATTATCAGCTGATTATTTTTCTGGCCCTGGAAAATACTTAAACCTGAAGATGAGGAGCTGAAGTCTATGCCGATTGAAGCGCTATTTGATCTACTAATAATCGGACTGGTTCGAGGAGGAATGTATGTTTTAATGGCAATGGGGTTGACGCTTATTCTGGGGGTTATTAATGTTCCTAATTTTGCCCACGGGGAATTTTATATGCTGGGGGCCTATTTTGCTTATTTTGCCAGTGTATTCTTAAGAATACCCTCAATCCTGGTGATTGCTGTAGCAGCTTTAGGTGGGTTTATCAGCGGCATGATAATTGAGAAAGCGGTATTTTATCCTCTGCGCCGGCGTTCTGAGGGGAAAAACTGGCTGTTGAATAGTTTTCTGTTGACTGTGGGACTTTCAATCACCCTGCAGAATCTGGCCCTCTGGCTGATTGGTTCAGATTATCGGGGTATTACCAGTTACTGGGGGGGCAGCCTGAGTATCGGGGGTTTGATGATTTCTCAGGATCGGGTGATTGGTTTTATAATTGCTATGGTATCAGTTTTAATCTTCTGGCTATTTTTAACCCGGACTAAAACCGGTAATTCCATCCGGGCTGTTTCAGAAAATGCCAGGGGAGCCAAGCTGGTTGGAATAGACCTGAACAGAATTTATACCCTGACTTTTGGGCTGGGAGCCATGATGGCCAGCATAGCTGGAGCCACTCTTCTTTCAATTAATCCCGCCTATCCAACCATGGGGCTGAGGCCTTTATTCCGTTCCTGGTTTGTTGTTATTCTGGTTGGTCTGGGTAATGTTGGTGGTACCATCATAGGAGGATTCATTGTGGGACTCCTGGAAACAGCATCCTATTATGGTCTCGGTTCAGGCTGGCAGGATGTGGTAAGTTTGACCGTTATTATTTTTATCCTTATATTTAAGCCCTCCGGTCTTTTTGGCAAGGCTGTCAAAGGCATCTGGGAGCAGTGATAATATGAATAATAATACTACTAATAATCCAAAGGAGAAAAGGGATAACGAGAACAGAGTCAGAGAATCTGGTTCAGCTAATAAAACTGTAGCAAATGATACTGTTTCAACCGGTAAAGCTGGAGGAACTATTGCAGGTTCAGCCGGGAAAACTGGAGGAATCAATGAATTATTAGGGAAAATTGGCCTGGGTCCTTTGAGTCTGCTGGCTTTTGTTCTGCTGGGACTGGCGCCGCTTTTCATTGATGACAGATTTATTATTCATCTGATGATTTCTGGAATGATATTTGGAACACTGGCCATGGGATTTGACTTTACCGTTGGTTATATTAATATTGTAAACTTTGGTTATGCGGCCATTATGGGTGTGGGGGCCTATTCTTCGGCCCTGACAGTTTCCCGCTTGGGCATGTCGCCCTGGCTGGGAATGGCTATCGGAGGAGTTATGGCAGCTATTATGGGATTTTTAATAGGGGTTGTAACCCTGCGCTTAAGGGGATTATTTGCAGCTGTCATGGCCTGGTTTGTCGGCCTGACTCTCCTGGCAATGACAGCCAACCTGGTTGATCTGACCAGAGGCTGGCTGGGCCTGAGGGTTCGGCCGCTTTTTGCCACACCCGATCGCATCCCTTATTTTTATACGATCTTTGTTATCACCGTTGTGTCCTACATTATTCTCTATCGTTTGACCCAGGGGAAAATGGGAATGGCCTTTAAAGCAATTGGTCAGAACCAGGAAGCCGCCCACTCGGTGGGGGTAAATTCCACCAAATATAAGATAATTAACTTTACCATTTCCTGTGCCCTGGCCGGGGTGGTCGGAGGTTTTTACGGTCATTTCGTGGGCATTTTAACACCGGATGTCATGCATACCCGGGAGACGGTGGAGGTGCTTGCTCTGGCCTATATTGGCGGCCGGGGTAGTATCTGGGGAGGACTGCTGGCTGCCTTTATAATTATCCCTATTTTTGAATACTTAAGACCTCTGATGGCCATGAGGTTTGTCATCTATGGTCTTTTATTGATGCTGGTTATGATTCTTTATCCTGGAGGTTTGAGCCAGTTTTTTGCTTTTATCAAGGCTCAAATTTTCAATCGTTCCAGCAAAGTGGAAGAAAGGGCTTAATCCCGGAATAAAGAAGGCATTTTGCTGGGAAATTAGCTGCAGTGCTATAGCAGCTGCAGTGTAAGGGGGTGAGAGGCGGCAGAAAATTTAATTTTAGAATTACGGGAAAGTTAGCTGGAGAAAGGATAGAAGAGAGGAGAAGAGAGGATTAATGCCGGAATAACTCAAGCTGGGATTTAAAACTTAAATCTTAAAGCTTAAATCTTAAAAATTGAAGCTAAAACTAATTTAAAACTTAAAACTAAAAAATCATAAGGGGGTCTATTTGATGAGTTGGAAAAAATCTACTTTTATAGTAGCCCTGAGTTTCGTTCTGGTGCTGGGCCTGACTGTTTCAGCTGCTGCTGATGTTCTGACAGTGGGAGCGGTAGGACCCTATACCGGACCTGCAGCCCGAACCGGACAGGAGTTTCAAGGAGCAGTGGAGATGGCTTTTGAAGAAATTGATTTTCAAATAGGAGATTATGAAATTAATCTAATCTGGGTGGATTCTGAATCTGACCCGGAAAGAGCGGTAAGGGCTTATGAAGATGCGGTTATGAGAGACGGAATGGATGTAGGAATTTTAAACTGGCACAGCTCAGTTGCTGTGGCGCTGATGGATGCTGCAGCCCGAAACCAGATTCCTCATTTCTTTGGCTTTGGGGCTACTGAAGTTGTAATTGAAACCTTTGAAGAGGACCCTGAGTATTACAGTTACTGGATGGGTAAAACCTGGCCTATTCCTGAGAAATTGAGCGGAGCCTATGTTGAGGCCATTCAGGGTGCGATCGAGGAAGGACTATGGGAGCCAAGAAATAAGAGAGTTGGTATTTACGGTGAGGATACTGACTGGGGCCGCAGTTTTGGAGCCGGGATTGCCGGCGACTTTGAAGAAGCCGGCTGGGAGGTAGTAACCCATGAGTATTATGAAATGGGAGAAACTGACCTTTACCCTCTGCTGGCCAGTTTAAGAGATGCTGATGTCAGTGTAGTTGCCGGTACCGACACCAGTCCGCCTTCTTTCTCTGCCTTTGTAACTCAGGCCCGAGAGGTTGGTCTGGAAAGTTTAATTATTGCTGATGGTCTGGGCTGGGTTGGCGAATGGTATGAGATGACCGGTGAAGCTTCTAACTATGTACTGGATCAGATTCCTGAATGGCCCAGCGAAGAAGCTCGCGAATGGGCGGCAGATTTTGAAGATAAATATGGTATAACTCCCAGCACTTCTGCTGCCGGTCAGGCCTATGACCAGGCCAGATTTTTCATTCATATTGCTGAGACTGCCTATGACCTCCACGGAGAATTGAACAGCGAAGTGCTTCATAGTGTTGGTCAAAATCTCCTCTGGGAAGGTGAACTTTATTTTGATGATGGTCTCATTCACGAAAGATATATGTATACTCCCGAGACCATTCCTGATCCGGTAGTTGGTGAAGGCTACTTTATATTCCCGGTTTTACAGTACTTTGACGGAGTAGGACAGATTGTCTGGCCTGATTCCATGAAGCAGGCAGAACTGGAGATTCCGGACTATCTGCAGGAATAGAGTAAAGCCGGGTAAATTAACTTTAATTAGTTGTTCCGCCGGGCAGAATAGACAGTGTAATCCTGTTAGGTTGCAAAACACAAAGTTATACTGTTAGGCGTCAATAAATCACAGTTAAACTTTCTTGCGGCAAGAGACATAGTTATCCGGTGTGGACAACAGGTTAAAGTTATCCAGTTATCCAACAATAGATCAGGCAAAAAATAGCTACAACTAAAACAGTGGAGAGATGGCAGCTGATTCATCTCCATCTCTCCACTTCTCCACTATTAATCTCCTATTCGAATATATTATTGAGCGGGAGTGATTAACAGCAGATGATATTAAAAACTGAGAATGTAGTTAAAAGATTTGGCGGTCTGGTAGCGGTTGATCATGTTTCTCTGGGAGTAAATGAAGGAGATATTTTCGGGATTATCGGGCCTAATGGTGCCGGTAAAACTACATTAATTAATGTTATTACCGGGTTTTATCAGCTCGATGGCGGCAGTGTGGAGTTTAAAGGCAAAGATATAACCGGTTTTAAACCCTCCCGGCTCTGTCATATGGGTATGGTAAGAACCTTTCAGATTGTCAATCCTTTTCCCGACATGACAGTGCTGGAAAATGTTAAGGTTGGTTCGCTGTTTGGTAATGAAGACAGCAAAGAAGATCCCGAAGAGAAGGCAGAAAGAATGCTGGATTTTATTGGTTTTGAACTGCCCCGCAAAACTCTGGCAGCCCATTTGAACTCCAATCAGCTTAAGTATCTGGAGCTGGCCCGGGCCCTGGCAACCGATTGTGATGTGCTGATAATGGACGAGCTGGCTGCCGGTCTGACTCCTGGTGAGCTGCCGGATTTGTGTAATTTAATAAGAAAGATCAGGGATACCGGGGTTACGGTGATTATTATTGAACATGTGATGAAGCTGATAATGGAGGTCTGTGAGCGAATTGCAGTTTTACATTACGGGGAGAAAATAGCTGAGGGCAGCAAAGATGATGTGGCAAATGATGCTAGAGTAATTGAAGCCTATCTGGGAGAAGAGTATGCAGTTTAAACTGGAATAAGGGGCGTATTAATATGCTTGAGCTAAAAAATGTAAATGCTGGTTATGGCGAATTACAGGTTCTCTATAATATTTCCCTTAAAGTTGAAGAGGGTGAGTTTATTTCTCTGGTAGGCCCCAATGGTGCAGGGAAAACCACAACTTTGCGGACAATTTCTGGAATTATAAAACCTATTTCTGGTGAGATAGATTTTCTGGACAATAAAATAGAGACCTTTACTCCCCAGCAGATTACCCGGCAGGGAGTGAGTTTTGTTACCGAAGATGGCTGTCTTTTTCCCGGAATGAGCATTAAAGATAATCTGGAAATGGGAGCCTATATTATTAAGGATAAAGAAAAAAAACAGGAGAATCTGGAATATGTTTTTAACCTCTTTCCCCGGCTGGCAGAGAGAAAAAAACAGCTGGCTGGTACTTTAAGCGGTGGAGAGCGCAAGATGTTATCGATTGCCCGGGGATTAATGTCCAACCCCCAGGTACTGCTGGTCGATGAGCCATCCCTGGGACTGGCTCCCCAGCTGGTGAGCAAAGTTTTTGAAACCCTGAAGCGCCTCAATGACGAAGGGGTAACAATTCTGCTGGTGGAGCAGAATGTAAATACTGCCCTGAAGCTGACGGATCGCACTTATGTGCTGGAGCAGGGAGAGATTGCTCTGTCGGGGTCCAGCAGAGATTTGCTGCAGGACGATCATGTGAAAAATTCCTATCTGGGAATTAGAGAAAGAGAATAACATAACATTATTTGGGGAATTATATGGGGCATTGGCAGAAAACCAGCTGGAGTTTGCGGGAAGTTATTTCTGGCAGAGGATTTACTGACTGGTTGCCAATGTCCTGTTTTGGTTGGGGGGCGGAAAAATTTTATCACAGGAGGAATTAGCAGACAGGAAAAAATATCGCAACCTGCTTTATATGGGAATATTTATTTTTTTGATTTCCTTCGGGGAGGGAATTACCGCTCCAGCGATTCCTATCTATGGAGACAGGCTGGGGGCCAGCTATCTTCAGCTGGGATTTTTGATGACCGGCTACTCAATTACTTACACCCTGATGTCGCTGGCTGCCGGTCGTTTTTCCGACAAAGTCGGTCGAAAGCCTCTGCTGCTGGTCAGCATTCTGCTGTCAATTACTGCAGCCGCAGGTTACTATCTGGCAGCTGCTCCTATCACCCTGCTTGTTTTTAGGACGATTGAGGGGATGAGCCGGGGGATTCTCTGGCCGGTTGCGGAAGCAATAATGGCTGATAATACCAGCCGGCAGGAGAGAGGCCGGGCCATGGGGCGCTTCACTGGAGCCTACGGCGCTGGTGCGACTCTGGGCAACCTGGTGGGTGGCAATGTGATGCAGTTTATCGGGGTCAGAGCTGTCTTTCCGGTTTATCCGGTGCTGGGTGTGATAGTGCTGATTACTTCTCTGATCGGGATAACGGAAGTTACCTCTGCGGAGAGCGGGGAAAGGTCAGCAAAGGGAGAGGTGGATGGCAAGGGATTATCAGGTGAAGAAGAAGCGGGTGGGGAATTGGCCGGTCAGGAGCTATCTTTAGAAACCCTGGAGAAGGTCGATCTCAAGGAGGAATTTAAGAAAATCTGGCCGATCTGTTATATTGGTTTTGCCTATGCCGGTTTTCTTTACTCGGTGCAGGGGCTGCTTTCTCAGTTTGCCAATGTCCTGGAGGTGGCTCTGCTGGGTATTGGTGTTATTTACGGGATTTTCTGGGGAATGCGAACGGTCGCCTTTCTGGCCTGTGGGGAACTTGTGGGAATAATCGGACGGAAAAGCGCTCTTTTGATTGGAATTGGTTTTTCCATTCTATCTACCGGGACTTTTTTGTTCGCCGATGGATTCCGTCCCCTGGTTTTTGCTGCTCTGCTGGGAGGGATCGGGACGGGTTTGATGTTTCCTTTAAGCCTTACCCTGATAGCTGACAACACTTCACTGGGGACCCATGGTT
>SLJX01000186.1 GCA_007134885.1 Halanaerobiaceae bacterium | reverse complement strand
TTTATAATAATTGATTTGTATAGTTGATCTATACATTGATTTGTAAGCCAATTAAGTAGATTCAGCATATATGCTGAATTGAATACATATTATGAAAGGATGTATGATGAAAAAAGCCTGATGAAAAAATAAAAATGGATTTTAAAATGGGTAGCTTGGGCTGGTATCTCAGGTGATTTTCGGCTGATATTTCCGATAATTTTAAAGAAAAAGATTGTAATAGCTAGGGTTTACTATAAGGGTTTAACTGCAAGGGTTTGCTGAAAAAAGGAGTTTATAGAATGGGCAAGAAGGAAAGGTTTGCTAATTGGCGGTCAGGGTGAGGGTTAAATATATCAAACTATGTGAAAAAGCAAAAAAACAAAAGGGGGAGCAGATGATGACGGAATTAAGAAAAGGGCGTTCTGTTTGTGCCGGATGTAAGGTGCAGAGCTGTAAAACCGGGTCTGACAGAATAGAAGATTATCCGGAATGGTGCTGGTATGAAGGGGAAAAGGATGGTTGGCGGGGGAAATGGCTGGCTGAAGCGCTGATGGAGTATAAAAAAGAGAAAAATCAGAGGTTATATAAGACGGCGGCTAAAGTTGAGAGCAGTGGTTATAAGAAGTGGACTCGGCTGCAGGAAATTGCGGAGTTTGCTCTGGCGGCGGGGTTTGAGAATATCGGGCTGGCTTTCTGCATCGGGCTGGATCGGGAGGCAGAGCTGGCGGCTAGATATTTTGCCGGTCGGGGGTTGGAGGTGAATTCGGTGGTCTGCTGCTGCGGCAGCATTGATAAAGCTAAGCTGAATGTTCCTCCCGAAGACAGGTTTACAGCCGAGGGATTTGAGGCGGGCTGCAATCCGATCGGGCAGACTAAAGTGCTGGCTGAATGCGGGACGGAGTTTAATGTGATGCTGGGACTCTGTGTCGGACATGATGCGCTTTTCTTTAAGTATTCGGAGGCTCCTGCCACCGTACTGGCAGCCAAGGATCGGGTACTGGGGCATAATCCGCTGGCCGCGGTTTATAATGCAGAGAGTTATTACGGGCATCTTTTCCCCGAGGAAAATGGGGATTGAGGAGATTGAAGGAGATTTAGGAGATTGAAAGGAATTGGTGAGATTGACGGGATCAAGGGGATCGAGGGGATTAAAGAGACAAAATAAGTTAAAGGAGAATGCCAGAGGAAAGAAGTTGCAGTTCTTTAACTGCCAAATTACCATGCTCTCTTTGGAGCACAATAGGAGACGAAAATTTAACTGTTATTTTGCAGGGAAAAACCGGCTTGAAAGGTAGAAATCGTCAATAAATTTGACAGATAGAGCCTGTCAATAATAGTTTAACCAAAACCGGGGATTTTGAATTTGGCTTCTATTTTATCAATAATCCAGGTTGAGATTAAGACGATGACAAGATAAATTATGGCGGCGATGAAGTAGACGCGGAAAAATTGATAATTTCTGCTGGCAATGAATTTGCCCTGAGTCATCAGATCGGGCGCTCCGATAATGTAGGCCAGGGAGGTGTACTTTAAAATATAAATAAATTCATTGGTCCAGGCGGGAATTGACCATCTTATGGCCTGGGGTAAGACAACAAAGAGAATCGTCTGCCAGCGCTTCATGCCCAGGGAATAGGCAGACTTGTACTGGTCAGCACCGACGGACTCGAGGGACCCTCTGGTATATTCGGCCTGGTAGGCGGCACAATTTATGGTGAAGCCTAGATAGGCCACAGTGACGGCGGAAAAACGGATGCCGTAGGCCGGCAGGGCAAAATATAAAATGAAGAGCTGAGCCAGCATGGGGGTTCCCCTGATAAGTTCTATATAGGCAGTACAGACCCAGGAAATTGGTTTAATACCATAACTCCGTCCTAAGGCAAGTAATACGCCAAAGATAGTGCCAAAAAACATAACCACAAAGGTCAGGGTGAGGGTAAACCTGAGGCCGGACATCAGGCGGCCGAAGTTGCTGACAAATATGTCTATTATCATAAATTCTGTTAGGAATTCCAGCACAGTTTACTCACCGCCTTTTCCATAAAGTTCATCAAGTTTAAATAAAAATTCTCTGGTTCTGGGGTTTTCCGGCTGTTCAAACATCTTTTCAGGAGAAGATTTCTCCACTATCCTGCCCTTTTCCATAAAAATAATTTCATCGGAAACGGCCCGGGCAAAGCCCATTTCATGGGTGACTACCAGCATGGTCATGCCCTCTTCAGCCAGTTTTCTCATAACATTTAAAACTTCTCCAATTAATTCCGGGTCCAGGGCCGAGGTGGGTTCATCGAAAAGCATTAGTTTGGGTTCCATGGCGAGAGCTCTGGCAATAGCCACCCGCTGTTTCTGGCCGCCGGATAGCTGAGCTGGATAGGATTCAAGCACATCCAGCAGGCCGACCCGTTCTAACTTGGCGATGGCCTTTTCTTTTGCCTCTTTCTTGGGGACTTTTTTGACCCTGGTAAGACCCAGCATAACATTTTTTAAAGCTGTTAAATGATGAAATAAACCAAAGCCCTGGAAGACATAACCTATTTCCTGGCGAACTTCGTTGATGTTATCGCAGGAAACTATTTCAGTATCTTCCAGCCAGATTTCTCCCCCATCAGGAACAACCAGCCTGTTAACGCAGTTTAAGACCGTGCTCTTTCCCGTACCGCTGGGGCCAATGATTACTTTGTTCTGTCCGGTGTCAAGAGAAAAAGAAATTCCGTCTAGCACCAGATTATCTCCAAAGCTCTTTTTCAGCTCTTTTATATTCAGTAGAGGCCTGTCTTCATCTCCCATCAGCCTATCTCAACTCCTATTCCCGGTATTTTGAGTTTGTTTTCCAGAATTTTGAGCAATCTGGTTACACCAAATGTCAGGACAAAATAGATGGCAGCAATGGCCAGAAAAATTGAGAGCGGGTCATAGGCCACTGCAATAATATACTGGCCCTGTCTCAGCAGTTCGGCAACTCCGAGAGCATAGGCTAAAGAGGTATCCTTTAGTATTATGGCATATTCATTGGCAAAGGGCGGGATAAAAACTCTAAAGGCCTGGGGCAGAATAACAAATAAAAAGGTTTTATATTTTCCCATGCCCAGAGAATAGGCTGCTGTAATCTGATCAGAGCCTACGGATTTAAAGGTGCCGCGAAAAATTTGTGACATGTAAGCTGTGGCCCGGAGGCCCAGTCCCAGGACGGCGGCATTAAAGGGGCTAATTCTGATCCCCAGACTGGGGGGACCATAAAATACCAGCAATAATAAAACCAGTTCGGGAATGCTGCGAAAAACCTTTTCATAACCATTGACAAACCAGCGAATCGGTTTGTTGCCGTAAACCTGCCCGAAGGCAAAAAGAAGACCAAAAAAAACGCCAAAGAGGAGGATTAGAACCGTCAATTGAATGGTAATGACAGTCCCTCCCAGCAGTGCTGGAAGGGACCGTCTGATCAATTCAATTCTTGCTGACAATAAAATCACCTATTTCCTTAGCTGAAAGTGTTATTTGTTATTATCTACTTGTTGTATTCTTTGTATTCTTTCTGTTGTTATCTACTTGTGGTTTTCTATTTGTTGTTTTCTAAAAGTGTTTTTCCAGAAGTTCGTCCATGACGCTGCTATCTTTGACTTCCTGCAGGCCGGCATTGAGTTTCTCCAGCAGTTCGGTATTGCCTGAGGCTACTGCCAGGCCATATTCTTCACCGGTAACAAGTTCGGCCACCATTTCCACCGGGTTATCGGCGGCATATCTTCTGGCCACCGGGGTGTCAAGCACTACTCCTTCTACTCTTTCAGCAATTAAATCCTGAACGGCAAGGACAAAGGTATCAAAGTGAGTTACCCGACCTGTGAGAATGCCGGGATCCTGAAGGTTTTCCTCCACCCAGAGGTCACCTGTGGTTCCTGTCTGAACTGCTAAATTGTGATCTCCAAATAGAACAGTGACATTCATGCCGCTATCCTCTCTAACCAGCAGAGCCTGATTGGCCGAAAAATAGGGGTCGGTAAAATCCACGACCTGGGCTCTCTCATCAGTTATGGTCATGCCGGCGGCAACTATATCTATTGTTCCGGCATTTAATCCCGGAATTAGAGAATCAAAACTGATATCAGTCCATTCAATTTCAAATCCCTGGGCTTCCGCTATGGCTTCCATCAGGTCAATATCAAACCCTACAATTTCTCCATCTTCAATATACTCAAAGGGCGGGAAACCAGCACTGGTGCCTACAACATAGGTCTCAGCCATAACACCACTGGAAAAGAGAAAAACCACCGAAACTGCCAGTAAAACTAAAAATGTTTTTTTAAACATAGTTAACATAACCCCCTTAGTTTTTTGCCTGAGTTAAATACGCTTCTAACACTGTTAAGGATCTGATACTGTCAAGGATCTTATGCCGTTAAGGATCTTATGCTGTTAAGGACCTGATACTATTAAGAACTTGACTGCAGCAGGAAAAGGTGATCGGACTGAATTTTATTTAACTTAAATCCTCTCCTGCTCCCTTTGCCATCCCTTAGATCTTAGGCTGTAGGCTGTATTTTGATAATTATAAGTCAGTAATACCCCCTTTTTGTAAAATTTTCATCTATAAACATCTTTTATAAACTTTCATCTATAACATTTTTTAAAATTTTATCTGATCGCTAATTGTACAATAGCTCGATAAGTTCGATAAGGTTCTGAAATTGCTAAATGAGAAATTTAACCAACCTGTTGTTAATTTGAAGGAAAAGCGAAGAAGTCCTGCATCTTCCGAAATTTATTATCATGTTTAGGCAAGATTAATAGCGCTGGAAAAATTATTATAAAAGTAAACTGTCATGCTCCTTCGGCACAAAAAGCTGAGATTTTGGGCTGGATTTTTAATATAATAGTTCTAGTTCAAGATTTAATTCATAGTTAGTTCGTAATTAGTTCGTAATACAATAATTTTGATACAGAGTAACACAATAATTCTGATACCGAAAAAATTAGATTTGAAAATCCTTCAATGATCCGGGATCGGGACAACCGGCGGACGACTGGTAGATGACCTGCAGACTACCTGCAGACGAACTGCAAAGGACCCGGGTGTTATAAAGATTCTACATAAAAGCATAAAAATCCTGCAAATTTTAAAGCCAAGTCGGGATTATTTCAGCGCTGAGCCGCAGGCTAAGTGCAGATTGTCACTAACCGGATTATTATTTTTTTCTGACTGTTTTTTCAAACGCCTCAATTAACACTTTCAGGAACTTCTCTGGTCATTTTTCAATTTAAGAATCGGGCCGGGCCGATATAACTGGCGCTTCTACTGAAATCTAGAAAACTTTTACTCTGACAGCCATTAATTTTGGCAGATCATTTAGCAAATCATTTATTAGTAGATAAACTCCTATTAGTAGATAAACTCCAGTGAACTTAGCAAATCCCAAGGATCTCTGCTAAGACATTAGTTTCAGAAAAATTCTTAAGCAGCAGAGATTATTCCTGTAAAGACTGGGGCGGTGTATCTTATTTATATCCGGAGGCAGCAGTTAAGTTTATCAAGTCTGGTCCATGGTTTTAAATTTGCATTTTTTATTTTAATTTTGCTCCCACCATTGATTTTTTAGAGCTGTCAGGGTCATCTTCATGATTTTTGTCGGCTTTTTCCTTAGAGTTAGTAACTATGTGAGCTTTAATATTCAGGTAAGATAAAAATTCGTCAAAAACTGCTTTGATTTCTTCTTTATTCAGGGAATAATAATGGGAGGGGGAATCGACCCGCATGGTAACAACACCCTGGATTTTAAGATTGTTTAGATGCCGAGAAATAGTTGAACTGTTAATCTGCATCTCACCAGCCAGGGCTTCGACGGACATCTCACCGTTGGCAGCCAGCAAACGGAGTATTCTGTTTCTGGAGCCGTGAGAAAAACACTTAAAGAAATAAGCATATTTGTCCTGCATGATGGTAATCTCCTTTTCTTTAAAATAATTAAATTTTTTTATTAAAATTTTTAAAATAGCTATTGACATAATTTGTTTTTATGATTATACTATATCTATAATATGCACAAATGTCAATATGTAAATGTGTGCATATGAAAATATTTAAAACTATTTTAAACTGGAGGGATCAAACATGGATGTGATTAAAAGGTTAACCGGCCTCAGCATGAGAAACAAAGTTATTATCGTCCTGGCTATTATTCTGATTGTTACTGCAGGGTACTACACCATGAGTGTTAGAAGTGACAGCAGGGTTACCCGGGCCTTTGGTAACATGCCGGTAGGCACAGTTGAAATCGCAAATGATCTGGGTGAGGTTGTGACTTTATCGGTGCATATTGCCGAAACCAATGATGCCCGGCAGTCCGGTTTTAGAGGTGTTGGCACTCAGGTTGTTAGTGATTCAGCTATTCTTTACCGTTATCTGCGGAATACTACTGTCAGCCATAATACTGAGAGGGTCAGAGCTCCCCTGGACATGGCATTTTTTGATGAAAATGGCGAGATTTTGAACGTGGTGCGGACTGAAACTGATTCCAGCACCCGTCACAGTGCAGGCGCCCGGGTACAGTACAGATATATTCTTGCTTCCGGAGCAGGTTATTTAGAGAGAAATAATATCTCCGTCGAGGGCGGCGCCCGGCTTCTGGTGGATACAATCAAAAAGTAGTTAACAGCAAAAAAATAGATGGTATCAGTAATTAGAAACCAAAGATAATCAGCCTTAAGATGTTCAGCCAACCAGGAGGAACGGTAACAGAGCCAGAGATGGTAGCCAGCGAAGCCATTATGCCGCAATTTTATAGAGAATATTTTTCAAACCAGTGCTTATTCGGGCTGGTTTTTTGTGATTAGGGGCTGATGGTCTAAGCTTTGTAGATGTTAAATTTGTCTCGGAGCTGGCTAAGAGTTGCTATTTTGATTCTTTTGTAAATGTTTATTACGAGGAGTTTTTGAAATTGGCCCTGCAGATAAAACAGTTAAGAATTTTTCAAGAAAATTAGAGTTTTCAGACACATTACACGTACTTTATCTGCACGTAAAGGAAATTTACTCTGGAATTATTTTGCATAATTTTTAAAAGAAGTTGAGGAACTAAATTGGTCTCAGGAACCGACGTTGTACTGGCAACAGGTTATGGGAGTAATAACAAAGAAGACACTTTAGACTGCTAACCCTGCTGGCTGAAAGTTATTCTGTTCTGCCCTCCTCTAATATGATTAGGTGCTATAGGGTGGAACAAATTTTTTACTAATTATAGTCTGTAAGTTATAATAAATTTGCGGCTTGGTGTCTTTGGCAAATAAGAAATACAGAGTTTGGCAATACGTTATTAAAATAGGAGGAAGAAAAATGGTTGCGGAGGATTTTAATAATATTGGAATTTCAGAGAATCTTAGAAAAAGGTTTAAAGAAAAGGCAGAAAAAGGTCAAATTGGTGATTTTAATGATCAAGATATTAAGATTAGGGAGAAAACAAAAAACAAGACCTCAGAAAAAGTTTTACAAGTCGCAGAAAATTTACTTAAAGAATCAAGTTCTCTTAGAGAATATAATATTCGTATAACCCTGACAGTTTTAGCCTGGAACTTTTCGCTTTTTCATGAAGATAAAGCAGAAAAATATATTGAAGAATATTTTGATGAGGCAAATATTCCTGATGATGAAGAACAGATAATTCGTTTGCTTATTGAAAAATTAATAAGAAAAAAGTTGAAGCTTTTTCCAGATGTTAATGCTTATATTGTTGATTATGAAGTTGAGGGAACCGCAAATCAATATAGGTTATCTGTAGCCTGTCATGAATTTACCGGGGGTAGGGCTTCAGATAGTAATTCATAATTGATAAGTGTCATGACATAGGTAACACTTTTCTGTCAGGACAGGGGGTTACACTTAAGCGGAGATTGAGCTGGCAAAGGTCAGAAAGACCGGCCTGCTGAAAAGCTGACGTAATATCTGTGATGATTTTACAAACTTGATGATTTCACGAGCTTGTGAGCTAAGTTTAGAAAGTTTAACAGGAAATTTCAATGAAAAAAGTTTTACCTGAAAGGGAGGTTTTACAATGAGCGACAAAAGTGAAAATAGCAAGAATCATAGAATTAGAGATATGAGCAGCTCCATCGATGAGCTGGTTAAAAAAAGACCGGATTTAAAAGAGGTTTATCAGCTGGCGGACCCGGTTTATGAGTTAAGAATAAGTATCCTGCAGCTGAGGCTCGATCAGGGTTTATCTCAGGCTGAGCTTGCTGAAAGGGCAGGAACGAAGCAGTCGGTAATTTCCCGGATTGAAAATGGCGAGAGTGAGCCCAGGATTGTAACCATCAAAAAAATTGCCCGGGCACTGGATAAGTAGGCAAGGCTGGAGCTGGTTTGAAAGGCAGCTTGAGAAGAAGTGAATTATTTCTTATGCCCGTCAATATTGCTGTTGAGCCTCTCCCGGATTCTGCCTCTGGCCTGGACTGCTACAAGATATTTTTTCTGTCGCCAATCTTTT
>SLJX01000053.1 GCA_007134885.1 Halanaerobiaceae bacterium | reverse complement strand
AATATTGTTGGAAGCAGGACAAAAAACAGGCCAATAAAAAGTTACATGTTAAGACATGTAACATTTAGTTATCAATTTATGTGTATAGTTATCAATTTGTGGTATAGGCTTTTTTTCGTGGCTTAAACCTGATATAGTCCGGTTCAAAAACTTGGTAAATTCTCAAAGGAGGTAACCATTATCAGTTTAGTCCAAATGAAAAACATCAAAAAGAAGTTTGGCAGCGTAACGGCTCTGAGAGGAGTCGATCTGGAAGTGGGTGAAAATGAGATTGTCGGGCTGCTGGGAGATAATGGAGCAGGCAAATCCACCCTGATCAAAATTTTGAGCGGGGTTATGCCGCCCACCGAGGGAGAAATTTATATTCGCGGTGAAAAAATTAATCCCAGAGAGTATTCAGTAAATCAAGCCCGGGAACTGGGGATAGAAACAGTTTATCAGGAAAAAGCCCTGGGAGAAAAGCAGCCCATCTGGCGGAATATCTTTATCGGCCGGCATATTACCAACCGTTTTGGTTTTATCGATGTTGACAGGGTGAAGCAGGAAAGCCAGAAAATCATGAGAGAAATAATGGGACTGACCGGAGAAGGCGCTTCACCTGAATCCCGGGTCTCCACCCTTTCTGGAGGAGAGCGGCAGGGTATTGCCATCGGCAGAGCTATGTATTTTGATGCCGACCTGGTGATTTTAGATGAACCGACCATGGCTCTCTCCCTCAAGGAAGTAGATAAAGTTCTCAAATTTATTCAAAAGATCAAAGATAACGGCAAATCCTGTGTTTATATTTCTCATAATATAACCAATGTTTATCCGGTTTCCGATAGATTTGTTGCTCTGGATCGCGGCGAAAAAGTGGGAGAGTATTTCAAGGAAGAATGCAGCCTGGAAGAGTTAAATGAGGCCTTAATTATGGCCACTGAAAGGAAAACCGGTTAGGAAAGAAATGGAGGTATAATAAACTTGAATAATAAATATAAAGAATTTGCCCGCAGACACAGTCTGGAAATAGGCTTGCTGGTGATAACAATTCTGGTCTGGACTCTTTTTATCATCACCAGCCCGCGAACCTTTTTAAGCCCCAGAATATATCGAACCTTTATGTCAACCGTGCCCTTTGTGGGTCTGCTGGCCCTGGGACTGACCTTTGTGCTGGCGATCGGGGAAATTGATCTCTCTTTTCCTTCAACCATGGCTGTGGGCGGCATGTGTTTCGGCCTGACCTTTGCCGCCACCAATAGTATAGTGCTCGGCATTCTGGCTGCTCTGGCCGGGGGCCTGGTGGTAGGTGTGATCAACGGCATCCTGGTAACCAAGGTGGGAATGCCTTCAATTGTTGCCACCCTGGGGATGATGTTTTTTCTCCGGGGATTTGTCACTCTCTCTACCGACGGCTCAGCAATTTCTCTCAGAGCCCTGGGCGATCATGCGCTTTATCCGGTTTTCAGCGGCACCTTTTTAACTATCCCGATGCAGACTGTCTGGTTGTTGTTTCTCTCGGTATTTTTAGGTATGATTCTCTATCGACATAAGTTTGGTGACAATGTGCTGTTTGTGGGAGACAATTCTCATACTGCCGATCTGATGGGTATCAGTGTTTCGAAAACTAAAATAGCCGTGTTTATCATCATGGGTATGCTGGCTGCGCTTTCCGGAACGATGGATGTTTTTAGACTGCGAACCTGGTGGCCAACCCAGGGTCAAGGATATTTCATGACAGCTTTTGCCACTGTTTTTGTAGGAGGAACTTCAATGAAAGGAGGCCAGGGAACGGTTTTTGGAACCTTTGTGGCAGCATTTCTGATTGGTTCGCTGGAGGCAGGCATAGTTGCTGCTGGACTGGCAGGTTTCTGGACCCAGCTGATTTATGGTTTGATTATTGTGGTCTCGGTATCCATTCACACCTATTTGCGCAAACTGGGTGTAACTTAAGAATCAGCTTTACCTGTAGTGTGTGATAGATTATTTTCTGGTAGATTCTAGTTTCTGGTAGATTCCAGCAGATTAGATTCTGCAGGTTCTTTAGAGAAGAATAATCAAAGAGGTAAGCAGGAATAATTAAAGTTGTAGAAAGGAGCAATCAAATGTGTTGATAGGAATAATTAAAGGTGCAGGTAAGGAGAGTCAAAAATGCAGATAGGAATAATCAAAGAGATCCTTACTCTGGCTCCAGGGATTTAGGGGGTGATATCAGAACAGATTAACTGTCGTGAGAAGGGAGAAAAGAGGGCGAAAATTTCTGAACTCGGAAATACTCATTGGTTGTTAAAAATTCAATGACTGTCCATTATTTGTTAAGCTTTGTTAACTGGAATAAGTTTTTTGATAGAAGAACTTTTCTAGTAGAAGCACTTCTTTAGTAGAAGTACTTCTAAGGGAAAGAATTTAATCGATAAGGGCAAGAACAACCTGAAGAAAATTTTAACCAAAAGAAAACAGGGAGGGATTATTGATGTTAAGAAAGATTTCTTTAGTTATGGTACTGGCTCTACTGATGAGTCTGGTAATTACCGGTTCTGTCATGGCCCAGGATGAACCACTGGAAATTTACTTTTTCCCCGGCGGACCCGAAGGAGGGCCCTTTGCCACGGTAGTTTACAATGGAGCGGTACATGCCAGTGAAATTTTAGGAGATAGAGTTGAAGTTCGTTACCGCTGGTCAGACTGGAGCCCGGAAAGAATGGTTACCCAGTTCCAGGAAGCAGTGGCGGCCAATCCCGATGGAATAGCAATTATGGGTCACCCCGGCGATGACGCCCTGGAACCCCATATCGATCAGGCCCGGGAGCAGGGCATAATTGTTACCAGTCAGAATACCACCCTGCCCAGAATGGAAGATAGATATGTAGCAGAAGGCTTTGGTTACGCCGGTCAGGATCTCTATGATTCTGGCTATATGCTGGGTGAAGCTTCGGTGGAAAGAGCCGGCCTGGGTGAAGGAAGCCGGGCTCTGGTCTGGGGACTGCTTTCCCAGCCGACCAGAGGCCAGCGTACCCAGGGAGCAATAGATGCTTTAGAAGCAGCCGGTGTTGAAGTGGATTATATGGAAATTTCCTCAGAAGTAGATGCCGATGCCTCGGCAGGAATCCCTGTTATTGCCGGCTATCTGGCAGAGAATCCTGATACTGATCTGGTTATTACCGATCACGGCGCTCTGACCAGCACCCTTGATGTTTATCTGGAAACTGCCGGCATGGAGCCTGGGGAAGTTTTCGGAGCAGGCTTTGACCTCTCCCCGGCCACTCTGGATGCCATCCAGTCCGGCTATGTCCAGCTGGTCCATGATCAGCAGCCTTTCCTTCAGG
Source organism: Halanaerobiaceae bacterium (assembly GCA_007134885.1). Lineage (GTDB taxonomy): Bacteria > Bacillota > Halanaerobiia > Halanaerobiales > Halarsenatibacteraceae > T1SED10-84. The sequence goes on along the minus strand of SLJX01000053.1, from coordinate 5,305 downwards.
GATTTCTCCCGATATTCCAGATCTATCTTTCTGCCAATTATCAGTTCTCAGGACTCCATATTGACACCGGCTCCGGCCTGGTTCATGAAGGCAATGTAGAACTGTTGGCACCCTTGATTGATGAAGGCATCAGATAAATAATACTGCTAATAGTTCTTGCCGATAATACTGTCTATAATTTTGCAGATAATATTGCAAACAATACTGCTTATTAAATTGCCACTTATAATACTACGGCTAATAATACAGTAGATGATACTGCAAATAATAATGCAGATAATATTACAAACAATACTGCTTATAATACTGACTATAATACTGCGCTCAGATAAGCTTTATAATGTTTGCTCTGGATAAATTTGATTTTTGCCAATTTTCGAAGTCGTAATCTCTGGCATATCAATGATAGGGTAGACAGGCAGATTAATGATGCCAGTCCCATAATCGCTTTAATAATGAGATTATGGGGCTGGTATTACATATCTGAAATGATATAAATGATTATTCAAGATAACGAGGTGAATATTTATCAAACGCAGAGATTATGTAATTGCTGCTCTAAATCATGAAGAAACCTGCCCGGTGCCCTATCAGCTGGACTTAACAGAAGCTGTGGCAGAGAAACTCAAGCAGCATTTTAATACCGTTGATATTTCCGAAAAAACTGGCAATTATCTGGCCAAGGCCAGAAATGAAAGCTTCACCCGTTTAACAGCTGATAAAAAGGAGGATATGTTCGGGGTGATCTGGCAGGAGGTTGAGACCGGAGACTTTGGTACTGTGGTAAATCAGCTGCTGCCGGAGGCTGATTTTGCTGGTTACAGTTTTCCCGAACCTGACCAGGAGTTGATCCGGGAAAAATGCCGGCACCTGAAAAGGGAAGGCAAGGAGAAGTTCACCATGTACACCATCGGCTTCTCCCTCTTTGAGCGGGCCTGGACAATGCGCGGTATGGAAGAGCTTTTGATGGATTTTATCAGATATCCGGACTTTACCCGGGAGCTTTTTCAGAGGATTACAGAATATAATTTAAAGGTAATTGATATAATAGCCGACTATGATATTGACTGTATTTTTTTCGGCGATGACTGGGGTCAGCAGCGGGGCTTAATCATGGGACCAAAATTCTGGAGAAAATTTATCAAACCGCCGCTTGCCAGGATGTATCAAGCTGCCCGGGATAAAGGTTTTTATCTGGCCCAGCACTCCTGTGGTGATGTGGCAGCTGTTTTTCCCGATTTAATTGAAATTGGACTTGATATCTATAATACTTTTCAGCCAGAAATCTATGATGTTGAATTTATGAAAGAAGAGTACGGAGATAAGCTCACTTTTTATGGGGGTATCAGCACCCAGCAGCTCCTGCCTCAGGCCACCCCGCAAGAGGTCAAGGAGGAAACCAGACGCCTGATCAATATTATGGCCCGTGATGGAGGCTATATTGTTGCCCCCACCCATGATATTCCTGAAGATGTCCCTATGGAAAATGTGCTGGCCTTTCTAGAAATCGTGCAGAATCAGTGCTAATAGGAGAAGAAGGTGAAAAACCCTTTATTTTTCTGATAATTGTGAAGGTTGCGGTACAGCACACATAAGTTTCTGGCGCGTAAGACAGAAAAATTTAGCTTTTGCGAAATAATTTCTCTGGTTATTTTCTCTTACGTGGAGAAAAAGTATGTGTAATGTGTCTGAAAACTTCAATTTTGATGACTGCAATATTTCTCTACCATTTTGCTGATAGAAAACAGCCAGGATCAATTGCTTCTTTGCTCCATAAATATTTAATTTCACAACTACAATATAAAAATATAAAACTATGTTAGCATAACTTCTCTTGATTGAGGGGGTGGAAGTTTTGAGGGAAAGCAAAAATCCAGTTGGAATAAATTCTGACACTAATTCGGGTTCTCCAGTTTCAGATAATCCCGGATCAGGATCACCCGGCGCAACTCCTCCCGGCCCCGATGTTTCTGACTTTTCTTCACTATTGCAACAAGAATTTGACTGCACCTGCGGCAGAAAACACAGGGTTGAAGTGGATAAGATAATAATAAGAGATAAAGCCCTGGCAGACCTGCCACAACTTCTGCATAATCAAATTCAAAAAACAATTAAAAAAGAGCCAACTACGAATGAGGCAACAAAAAATGAGGCAACAAAAAAAGATGCGATTAAAAGAGAAATAAATAAAAATGAAGCAATCAAGAAAGAGATAATTAAAAAAGCAGCAATTAAGAAAGAAGCAGACAATATCTGCCAGGAATCAGAACAGCAAAAAGCTCAGGAAAATGACAAAAAATCAGCTCAGGACTTAGACTCAAAACCCCTGGTTACCAGTTTTCAGGAGAAAGAGTTAGATTCAGCAGCTAACCAGCTAGTTTATCTAATCTGCGATGATAACACTTATCAGGCAGCAGCCCGGAAGGCTCAAAAAATATTACAGCAGTCCGGTTTTATGTCCGGTTTTAAAGTTGAACTCATCAGGTTAAGCAGCGGTGCTAAACCGATTAAACCCACCCCCACCATGCTCTATCGCATTCTCCAGGCGATCAGTCAGCCGGGATGGCTGCTGGCCTGCGGCTCCGGCACCATTAATGATCTGGTTAAATTTGCCGCCTCCCGAACCGGTCTGCCTTCAGGAGTGCTGGCCACTGCACCCTCAATGGACGGCTACACTTCGGGAGTGGCTTCTCTGGTGGTGGAAGGAGTAAAACAGACCACCCCGACCGGCACCCACAATTTTATTCTGGCTGATCCTGAAATACTGGCAGCTGCTCCTGAGAAAATGATACTGGCCGGAGTCGGTGATCTTCTGGGCAAGGTGACTTCACTGCTGGACTGGCATTTACGGCGGATAATTTTTGACGAATATTTTTGCCAGACCGCAGAAGAGCTGATCAGAAAACCGCTGGAAAATCTGCTGGCAGATAACTTTACCAGCAGGCTAAGTCAGCGGGATCCCGCTGCTTTAAGGGAATTGATCCGCGGCCTCCTGAATTCAGGACTGGCCATGGAGCTGGTTGGCAGTTCCAGCCCGGCCTCAGGCAGCGAGCATCATATTTCCCATTTTCTTGAGATGCTGGGATTGCGGGATAAACTTCCCATGCCGCTTCACGGAATCAAGGTCGGACTGGGAACCTATTTCACAGCCGGTTTTTATCTGCGCCTGCTGGAAGAAGGTTTTGAAATTTTATCCGGGGAATCAACAATTGAAGAACCCATAACTGCAGAGCCCAAAACCGGAGAATCCACAACTTCAGAGTCCACAACTGAAGAACCCATAGCTCCAGAGCCCAAAACTTCAGAACCCACAACAGAGGAACCCAAAACTCCAGAACCCAAAGCTACAGAACATAAAACGGCAGATACCTCTCTGTCTGAAGCCTTTGCGGGCAGCTGGAACAGCAAAGAGGCCAGGCAGGAAAGAATTATTCAGGCCTATGGCAGCCGCCAGGCTCCGGTGCTTAAGAATCTCCAGGAACGCTGGCCTCGAGAAAGCAGCCTCAGTATTTCTTCGGCTCAGCTGGAGGAACTAAAATCCAGAATAGCTGAATTTAAACCGCTGTTGAAAAAAGCACGCCAGTATTTGAAACGGAACAATTATTTTGAGCTGGCAGAGGAAGTAACCTCTGAACAGCTCAGGCAGGCAGTCCTTCATGGTTTTGAAATACGCCAGCGCTTTACCATCACCACCCTGCTCTATCAGCTGGGCTGGCTGGAGGACTGGACAGAAAGCCTGCTGGCAGAAAAGCCCTGATAGATTTGAAATCTAATGAAATCTCATAAAAACTATTAGCTAGAAAACTATCTTGAACTATATATATTAGCTTGAAATTTATCCAAAACTATTAAATAACCAGAACCTGATTTAAAGTTATATAAGCTAGAAACCTTATCAAGAACTATACAAAAATATACTAGAACTATATAAGAATATACTAGAACTGTACAAGAATATACTAGAATTATACAAGAACTATATAAGAACTAAAATAGATAGAGTTTTTTCAAGATAGAGCTTTTCTCAGGTCAAGCAGCTGTTTAAATTTCCAATCATTCCATTTACTGAAATACGCCTCATCATGATCATGTTCTGGAAAAAACACAGGCAAATTAATTGGCAATGTATTTGCTTTTATGAAAGGTTTGCTTTTTTGATAAATACGGAACCTCTGGTAATGTCAAAAGGTCTATAAAAGAACACATTGAGAGGCAGAAACTGCCATTTAATTAAGCTGGGAGATGATAATATGCGTTATAGAACTTTAGGAAGAACCGGGCTTAAAGTTTCAATTTTATCTTTTGGGGGCATTATGTTAGATCAATTATCACAGGAAAAAGCTAATGAAACTGTGGCTAGAGCTATTGAATCGGAAGTAAATTTATTTGATGTCGGCCCTACTTACGGTTCTTCACAGGAAAAACTGGGAACAGCTCTTGAAACTTTTAGAGAAGATGTTATTTTAAGCTGCAAAACGGAGCCTGATAAAACAGCTTCAGAAGTGAGAGAAGATATAGAGAAATCATTGAACCTGCTTAAAACAGATTATTTTGATGTATATCAACTCCATGAGGTTACTGACGAAAAATCATTAAATAGTTCTCTTAAAAAAGGTGGAGCTTTAGAGGCAATCATAGAAGCTAAAAATGAAGGAATTATCAATTATATTGGTTTTTCAGCTCACAGTGAATGGGCAGCATTGAAATTGATGAAAGAATTTGATTTTGACACGATTATGTTTCCCGTTAACTGGAATTACTGGTATAATCAAAATCAGGGTGAAAAGGTAATTAAAGAAGCAAGAAAAACAGAAAAAGGCATTTTAGCTATAAAAGCACTGGCTCATCGGCAGTGGAATTCAGAAGAGCAGAAAAAGGGATACAATACCTGGTATAAACCTATCTTTGATAATGAGGAATTAGCTGAACTTGCTTTAAGATTTGCTCTTGCAAAGGATATTGATACTGCAGTAAGCCCGGGTGATCTAAGGATGTTAGATTTAGGGTTGAAAATAGTAGAAAAATATTCAAATCGCTCCTTTGAACTTTCCGGCGCTGAAGTAGATCGATTGAAAAAATATGCTGAAACACAGGGGGGAAAATTATATCCAATCCCTAAGTAGTATTTAAGGAGTATAATTGCAGCATAATTAAGGATAATCAATGATAATCAATAATAATCAATGATAATTATGGATAATTAAGATTAAGGATGATTAAGTATAATTTAAACATAATTAAGCATACTTAAAATAAGTATAATTAAGCATAATTAAGTATAATTAAGCACACTTAAAAACAGTTT